>NZ_JAMSHW010000070.1:0-2447 GCF_023757525.1 Pseudomonas sp. MWU13-3659
TTACAAGCTGACCACCTACACCGCCGTGATCTGGAGCGAGCACGAACGCTGGCCGGGCTCCCACGGCACCGTGTTTGCGGTGCGCCTGATCACCGAAAGTGACGACCCCGAGCTGCAGCCAGGCCAGGTGGCCCTGGAAGCGCAGCTCAAGCCCAACGACAAGCTGCTGCACCTGAACGACCAAGGCGAAAAGCTCTTCACCAGCGTTGAGATCACGCCGAACTTCGCCAACACCGGCCGCTTTTATCTCACCGGCCTGGCCGTCACCGACTCGCCGGCGAGCCTGGGCACCCAGGAGCTGTATTTCTCCCGGGGCGCCCGCAAAGGCCGCCGTTACGCCAAGACCTCTTACTACTGCGCCGCCGTGGCCCTGGGCTCTCTGCGAGAAGGCAGCCAGCAAACAGGCGAACTGCGCCGCTTCTTTTCCGCCTTGACCGGCCTGTGCAAGCGCTTCGCCGACATCACCACCCCCGACACCCCCTCACCCGACGAGAACCAACCGATGGATGAAGCAACTGCCAAGGCGCTGAAAGCGCTGTATGACCAATTCGTGATTGTGATGGCCGGCCTGCAGGCCGTGCTTGAGCCGATCGTGGAAGACGTGGACACCAGCGAGAGCCAGGCGCAGGTCGATGCCGTCGGCACCGCTGTCCAGGACGTAGTGGATGAAGCCGACGAGAACCGCGAGTTCAACCGCAAAGGCGGTAAAGGAGCCAAAGGCAAGAACGAGGTCAAGGAGTTGAGCGCTCGTGTGGAAGAGCTCACCGAAACCATGACCCAGATGTTCAACCAGACGACCGGTCGTCGCCAGGTGCCACGCACCACCGGTCCGGCTAACGCCAAACGCGGCAAGGGGCTGCGCTAATGGCCGCCCTGTCGAAAGCCGCTGCAGCGGAATACCTGCAGCTCCAGGAGGACCTGGCCGAGGCATACAACACCGATGACGCCACTCGCACCTTTGCCGTGGAGCCTACCCACGCCCAGGAGTTGAACGACCAGATCACTGAGCGCGTGGATTTTCTGGGCCGTATCAATGTTGTGCCGGTCGGTGAGATCAAGGGCGAGAAGGTGCTGCTGGGGCTGAACGGGCCAGCGACCGGGCGCACGGATACCGACGAAAACGATCGTGAGCCGAACAACCTGCTCGATCTCAAGAACAACAGCTATGAGTTGTTCGACACCGAAACCGATGTGTCGTTGAAGTTCGCCACGATCGACGCCTGGGCCAAGTTCCCCGAGTTCGCTCGCAAGTACTTGGAAGCCGTCCAGAAGCGTATTGCCCTGGACCGGATCCTGATCGGCTGGAACGGTACTCACGTCGCGAAGCAGACCAGCAAGACCAAATATCCATTGCTCCAGGACGTGAACAAGGGTTGGCTGCAGCAGGCGCGTGAGCTGATCCCCGAGCAAGTCCTGAAATCAGCAGACCCGGCCCAGAAGATCAAGATCGGTGCTGGCGGCAACTACGCCAACCTTGACGCCGCAGTGCACGACGTCAAGCAGATGATCGATCCGGTGTTCCGCGATGAGGGCGATCTGATCGTCATCGTAGGTTCGGACCTGCTCGCCCATGAGAAGGGCAAGCTGTACGCCGCGCAAGGTCGGACCCCGACCGAAAAAGAGCGAGTGGAAGAGGCCCAGGTGATCGACACCTACGGTGGCCTGCCTTCTTTCCTGGTCCCCTTCTTCCCATCCAAGGGCATCCTGGTCACTTCGTGGAACAACCTGTCCATCTACTTCCAGGACAGCAGCTGGCGTCGCCACCTGTTGGAGAACCCGAAGCGCTCCCGCGTCGAGGACTACAACGGGCGCAACGAGGGCTACGTGATCGAGCAGCTGGGTAAGTTCGCCTACCTCGAATCGGATTCGGTGGACACCGTATGAGTCTGGCCTTGGAACACAAGCGCCGAATCCTGGCTCAGGGAGTAGCGGCGGTCGCTCATGCGGCCACCACCGCAACCATCCCTTACTCGCCAGCCGAGGCGCTGAGCAGCCCGGCAAACGCTCGTAAGCACCTGGCCCTGATGGAGGCCAGCCTGGACGACGATCTGGCGCGCCTCAGCGACATCAAGGGCCTGGCCACCCGCCAGGATCTGAAACGCAACGAACTGCTGCCCAAGTACCAGGACTATGTCCAGCGCTACATCGAGTCCGGCCTGGTCTTTCCGAATCGTGTCCTGGTCCAGGTCATGGTGTGGCTGTTCGACACCGCCCAGTTCGAGGACGGCCTGGAGCTGGCAGACATCGCCATCGAGCAGGGCCAGGAAATGCCCGAGCGCTTCAAGCGCCGGGACATCCAGACCTTTGTCGCCGATGCGATCTGCGAGTGGGCCTATGGCGAGTACCAGGCCAAGCGCAGCCCTGAGCCGTACCTGACCGATCTACTGCCACGGGTCGACGGCGAATGGGAGCTGACGGAGCAGATCCCGGCCAAGTTCCACAAGCTC
>NZ_JAMSHW010000071.1:0-2441 GCF_023757525.1 Pseudomonas sp. MWU13-3659
CTACAAGCTGACCACCTACACCGCCGTGATCTGGAGCGAGCACGAACGCTGGCCAGGCTCCCACGGCACCGTGTTTGCGGTGCGCCTGGTCACCGACAGTGATGACCCCGAACTGCAGCCTGGCCAGGTGGCCCTGGAAGCGCAGCTCAAGCCGAACGACAAGCTGCTGCACCTGAACGACCAGGGCGAAAAGCTCTTCACCAGCGTTGAGATCACGCCGAACTTCGCCAACACCAGCCGCTTTTATCTCACCGGCCTGGCCGTCACCGACTCGCCGGCGAGCCTGGGCACCCAGGAGCTGTACTTCTCCCGTGGCGCCCGCAAAGGGCACCGCTACGCAAAGACCTCCTACTACTGCAGCGCCGTGGCCCTGGGATCACTGCGCGAAGGCAGCCAGCAACAAGGCGAACTGCGCCGCTTCTTTTCCGCCCTCACCGGCCTGTGCAAGCGCTTCGCCGACACCACCACCCCCTCACCCGACGAGAACCAACCAATGGATGAAGCAACCGCCAAGGCGCTGAAAGTGCTGTATGACCAATTCGTGATTCTGCTGGCCGGCATGCAGGCCGTGCTGGAGCCGATCGTGGAAGACGTGGACACCAGCGAGAGCCAGGAACAGGTCGACGCCGTCGGCACCGCCGTTCAGGACGTGGTGGACGAAGCCGACGAGAACCGCGATTACAACCGCAAGGGCGGTAAAGGTGGCAAGGGCAAGAGCGAGGTCAAGGAGTTGAGCGCTCGCATGGACGAGCTGCAGGAGGTCATGACCAAGATGTTCAACCAGCCAGCAAACCGCCGCCAGGTACCACGCACCACCGGTCCGTCCAACGCCAAACGCGGAAAGGGGCTGCGCTAATGGGCGCCCTGTCGCAACGCGCTGCAGCGGAATACCTGCAGCTCCAGGAAGATCTGGCCGAGGCGTACAACACCGGTGACGCCGCTCGCACCTTTGCCGTGGAACCGACCCACGCCCAGGAGCTGAACGACCAGATCACCGAACGCGTGGACTTCCTGGGCCGTATCAACGTCGTACCGGTCAGTGAGATCAAGGGCGAAAAGGTACTGCTGGGCCTGAATGGTCCTGCAACCAGCCGCACCGACACTGACAAGAACGATCGCGAGCCCCGCCACCTGCTCGACCTCAAGAACAACCTGTACGAGTTGTTCCACACCGAGACGGACGTAGCGCTGAAGTTCGCCACCATCGATGCCTGGGCCAAGTTCCCTGACTTTGCCCAGCGCTACCTGGCGGCGGTGCAAAAGCGAATCGCCCTGGACCGCATCATGATCGGCTGGCATGGCGTCACCGCCGCGAAGCAGACCGACCTGACCAAGTTCCCGTTGCTCCAGGACGTGAACAAGGGCTGGTTGCAGATCGCCCGTGAGCAGATCCCCGAGCAGATCCTGAAGTCGGCAGACCCTGCGAAGAAGATCACGCTAGGCAAGGGCGGCAACTACGAAAACCTCGACTCCGCGGTGCATGACGTCAAGCAGATGATTGACCCGGTGTTCCGCGACGAGGGCGACCTGGTGGCCATCATCGGCTCGGACCTGCTGGCCCATGACAAGGGCCGCCTGTACGCCGCCCAGGGCCAGAAGCCGACCGAAAAAGAGCGCATCGAGGATGCCCAGGTAATCGCCACCTATGGCGGGCTGCCGTCCTTCTTGATCCCGTTCTTCCCGAGCAAGGGCATTGTCGTCACCTCCTGGGACAACCTGTCGATCTACTTCCAGGACACCAGCTGGCGGCGCCACCTGCTGGAGAACCCGAAACGCTCCCGCACCGAGGACTACAACGGGCGCAACGAAGGCTATGTGATCGAGCAACTGGGCAAGTTCGCTGGCCTCGAATCCGACTCTGTGGAGCTGGTGTGATGAGCCTGGCCCTGGAACACAAGCGCCGGATCCTCGCCGAAGGCGTGGCAGCAGTGGCCAGCGGCGCAGCCGCTGCCGCACTGCCCTACTCGCCAGCCGAGGCACTGAGCAGCCCGGCCAATGCTCGCAAGCACCTGGCCCTGATGGAAGCCAGCCTGGACGACGATCTGGCGCGCCTCAGCGACATCAAGGGCCTGGCCACCCGCCAGGACCTGAAGCGCAACGAGCTGCTGCCCAAGTACCAGGATTACGTCCAGCGCTACATCGAGTCTGGCCTGGTCTTTCCGAATCGCGTCCTGGTCCAGGTCATGGTGTGGCTGTTCGACACCGCCCAGTTCGAGGACGGCCTGGAGCTGGCAGACATCGCCATCGAGCAGGGCCAGGAAATGCCGGAGCGCTTCAAGCGTCGGGACATCCAGACCTTTGTCGCTGATGCGGTCTGCGAGTGGGCCTATGGCGAGTACCAGGCCAAGCGCAGCCCTGAGCCGTACCTGACCGACCTCCTGCCCCGCGTTGACGGCGAATGGGAGCTGACGGAGCAGATCCCGGCCAAGTTCCACAAGCTG
>NZ_JAMSHW010000072.1:0-1989 GCF_023757525.1 Pseudomonas sp. MWU13-3659
TGTAAAGAGCAATGGTGTTGCCGATGCTTTAACCGGAGTGACCCAGAAGCAGCTTGATAAAAAGTTTAAACATGCTTCTGATTTTGGTGTGGTGACCACGAAGAAAAACGCTGAAACTATTGCTCAGTATGAGGCTGCAATAAAAAGTCACATGGATTCTACTTCTACCGTTCAGCAAGGCACATACGGCTTTGTGAAAGGTTCCAAAGTGTTTTTTAACTCCTCAACAAATAATGCGGTAGTGCTTGATGCATCAGGGAATTTTGTTACGGGGTTCAAGCTGTCACCGGGAACCCAGCAATTTGATAATTTCATTAAGAATGGTGTATTGAGATGAGTTATATTCTTTTGGAGTTTGCGAGGTCGTTTGTGCAGGGGCGATTGTCAGCCGTAGTTTTTTCTGAGGCATATATGGAGCTTTGGAAGATTGAGCGTGATAGGGATATGCTTAAACTTGATCAGCCGCTGATGGATGAGTGCTTGTCCAGTATTTTTTGTGCTGCAGACATGTATGGGCCAGAGGGTACTAGGGAAGAGTATGAGCTTGATGATGAAATGCTTAGGGCAGAGGTCGATAGGTTGCTCAAAAAGCTAGGTATTGACTAGCAGGGGGAAAGGGGACTGATTTGAATGGCACTTACTTAACATGCTTCGGATGCCCATATTTTCTGATCTCAGCCCTTGCTGATCGACATGGCTTGATCAGCAAGGGGTAGGCCTGAGTCCTTCGTTTTATGGCCCGAGGCTCGACACGACCAGGCCGGTTGCCCACACGCTTTTGAGTAATCAGCATCAGCAAATCTGTCAACTGATTTTCCCTATCACCGTTGGGAAAGGGGGCAGGTTTGCACATACATAAAATATTGTCCTGGCTGTAGGGGGAAGAACCGAGGATGAACATTGACTAGTGTTTTAGAATTGAATGAATTGCTCGTTGCACACAACTGTCTGCACTCCATTAGCATCCACTTGGATGAAGGTGGTATGGCCTATGATTTATTCTTGTCGGTTTCGGCCTCTGGAAAGGCAGGGGCTGATGTCATATGTGTCCGATTCATAGATGTCAGCCAATGTGTGTCCCGAGATTTTGGTGGTGGATTGACTCAGTTAATGCATATGAGTGTGAATAAGCTAGATGCTGGGCTTGACAGGGTGCGTTATCAATTCAGAGATCTTGAAGATGAAAAATTGTCTTTTTATTTTTCATCGTTTTTGGTTGGTTAGATGGTGAAAAAATAACAGGGGGGAAGGGGGCTTTTTTACTTTAATTTTGCTCTTGTGGCTCAGAAAAAAAGCGAGTGATTGTGCTGGGTGGCATACGAATTTGCTTGGGTCAGCGGCAGACGTATTGAGCGGAGAAGGCAGAGCAAGTCGAAATTAGAGTGTCTAAGTAAATCTGTCCCGAATGGCACTTACTTAGCAATCAATCAGTAAGAAGAAATGAAGAAGGGCTGGCCTTGGTCCCTGGTTTTGCCGAATTTTGCGAAGCTTCGAGGTGTACGACGGGAGAGGTGCAGCGCCTATCAGATCGAGCGCCGCCCGCGCGGCGCATCGCGGATGAATCCGCTCCTACATCTATTGCAACGTGCCGCACCTGTGAGGCCATGGTTGCCAGCCCTGACGCAAGGCTTGAGACAGGTGGGGCGGCGGCGCCAGCCGGTAAATTGCGTTGTGCCAACAAGGCGAACAACCAAGGCCTATCTATCATGGCCACGTTGCAACCGATGTAGGAGCGGATTCATCCGCGATGCGCCGCGCGGGCGGCGCTCGATCTTGAACTCGCTGCAAGGCCGACGGCGAGCCCCTGGCCGCCAATACGCGTTCAAGGGGAAAAGGGGACGAAGGGGAAAAGGGGACGGATTTATTTTTCCTACTCTAATTTTTGCTCTTGATGCTCAGGAGAAAACGAGTGATTGTGCCGGGTCGTATACGATTTTACGTGGGGCAACGGCAGACGTATTGAGTGGAGGAAGCAAGGTAGGCCGAATT
>NZ_JAMSHW010000073.1:0-1823 GCF_023757525.1 Pseudomonas sp. MWU13-3659
TAAGCGCTCCATGAACCCCACATTCAAAGCGCTTATCTGATCCCCGATGCTGTGCTCCCGATTTCTTTCTGGAGCTCGCCGACCATGATGCGACCCGACGCCAAAGTCGAAAAAGTGTACCTCTACCCCAAGCCCGTCGACTTTCGAAAATCCATCGATGGCCTGGCCGCGCTGGTCGAGCTCGATATCAAGGTGGCGGTGTTCGACCCGGTGCTTTTCGTCTTCCTCAACAAGCCGCGCAACCGCGTGAAGATCCTGTATTGGGAGCGCAACGGTTTCTGCCTCTGGCTCAAACGCTTGGAGTCCGAACGTTTCAAAACCTCGCCCGATGTCACTGACGAAGTCATTGTCCTGACCGTCCAGGAACTGAACTGGCTACTCGATGGCTTCGACCTCTGGCGTAACCGTCCGCATCAGGTTTTGACGCCTCGATACGTCGCCTGATTCGGTATAATCCACGGCATGATTTCCATGCCCGAAAACCTCCCTGACGATCCTGTTCTGCTCAAGCAACTGCTTGAGCAGATGATCAACGAGCGCGCGTCCGACAAGGGCAAGATCGTTCATCTCGAAGAGGAAGTTGCGCTGTTGCGCCAGCGCCTGTTCGGGCGCAAGACCGAGCAGACAGGCGATGCGGCGACGCCACAATTGCCGCTCTTTGACGAAGCGGAAAGCCTGGCCGAACCCTTGGATGAGGCCGGCGACGAAGAAGTCGTTGCGCCGACCAAGCGCCGTGGCAAACGCAAGCCGCTGCCGGCTGATTTGCCGCGTATCGAAGTTGTCCACGAACTGCCCGAGCATGAACTGATCTGCACGTGTGGCTGCCGCAAACATGCCATCGGTGAAGAAGTCAGTGAACAGCTTGAAATCGTCCCGATGCAGATTCGCGTCATCAAGCATGTTCGCAAGGTGTACGGCTGCCGCGACTGCGAATCAGCGCCCGTAACGGCGGACAAGCCTGCCCAGGTGATCGAGAAAAGCATGGCTAGCCCGAGTGTGCTGGCCATGCTGCTGACCACCAAATACGTAGACGGCTTGCCGCTTCACCGCTTCGAAAAAGTGCTGGGGCGCCACGGTATCGATATCCCGCGCCAAACCTTGGCACGCTGGGTGATTCAATGCAGCGAGCACTTGCAACCGTTGCTGAATCTGATGCGCGAGAGCCTGTTGAGCAGTCGGATCATCCACTGTGATGAAACACGTGTGCAGGTGTTGAAAGAGCCGGGTCGTGAGCCCAGCAGCCAATCCTGGATGTGGGTACAAACCGGCGGCCCACCTGATCGGCCAGTGATCCTTTTCGACTACGCCACCAGCCGAGCGCAGGAGGTGCCGACGCGCCTGCTGGATGGCTATCGCGGCTATGTCATGACCGACGACTACGCCGGTTACAACGCGCTGGCTGCACAGGACGGCGTGGAGCGGTTGGGCTGTTGGGCCCACGCGCGCCGCAAGTTTGTCGAAGCGCAGAAAGTGCAACCCAAGGGTAAAACCGGGCGGGCAGACATCGCACTGAACTTGATCAACAAGCTCTATGGCATTGAGCGCGAGCTTAAGGACAACAGCGATGAAGATCGCAAGCTGGGCCGTCAAGAGCGCAGCCTACCGGTGCTGGCCCAGCTGAAAAGCTGGATAGAGAAAACGCAGCCCCAGGTCACGACCCAGAATGCGCTGGGTAAAGCCATCGGCTATCTGGCCAGCAACTGGAGCAAGTTGGAACGTTACGTCGAGCATGGCGACTTGCCGATCGACAATAACGCCGCCGAGCGTGCGATCCGCCCGTTTGTCATCGGCAGAAAGAACTGGTTGTTCAGTGATACGCCCAG
>NZ_JAMSHW010000074.1:0-1633 GCF_023757525.1 Pseudomonas sp. MWU13-3659
GAATACACTCAGTCTCAAGGTGCCAAGACAGTCACCCTTAAAGGCTATTACGCGTCAGAGGAAGGCGCCGCATTAGGGGCGGGGAAAGTGGGCGAGCAATTTTCTTTTAGTTTTTCCGCTACTAAAGAAGGGCTAAGAGATCTTTTGAAGGGGCTAAAGCAGTGAGTCATCTAAAGTCAGCGAGCAAACACCTGAAAAGCCTCAATGTGTCTGGTTATGGAGGCTATATACCTCTCGCTAGTGACCCCGAACTGGGTCAGGGAGTATATGAAATTAATTTAGATGACTGTGCTTTAAGTATTTTTGAAAAAGGCGTGATTATAAAGTCTAAGGAGAAAAATTTTGGCGTTCTTTATTCTGATGTGTTGAAGATTACTAGTTATCTATCTGCGGCGGTGTTTTCGCAGGCTTCGGCGACCCATAATGTGAAAATTTCAATTCCTTTGGAAATCCATCTTTCGGAGGGTGTTGTGGTTTTTGAGGTTCCGTTGCTGATTTATTCTAGGGTGTTAATTGTTTTAAATGATATGTGGCGAAGTTTAAAATAATTAAATGCGACCCAGCTTGGTGCAAAAGTAACTGTTAACGCTTCCGATATACCCTGATTCATTGCGGGCACTGCCGGTAATGCTATTGATTTAAGTTATACCAGGGGCTCACGAAAACGAATGTGGCAGTTGCAGGCGCGCGTGGTGGTGCTCAGTATCCGTTGCAAGGACAAACCCCTAACTCTTACGCCAATCATGAAAATGAGCATGTTGTTGTCTATGGCCCTGATGGGCGGGCACTGTATGATGTGCCTGGCTCTCGGATTAAGGTGGTCGAATGGAATCAGGCGTCGAATGGATCATGTTTCCCCAAGAGGAAAAATGACACAAAAGCCTTTGAGGGAAGTGTTCCTCAGTCGGTTCTTGATAGTTTTGGATTGAATTGATGAAAATTTATCAAGGTAATATTTCTAAAGATTTGTTGAGTCTATTTTCTTCAAATATTGGTTCTGGAGAATTTTTCTCATATGTAGGGCGCATGGTTTCATTGGAACAGGCAATTTCTGTTCTGGGTTTGCTTTCTCCTGATTTTGTTGAGGTTGATGGCCATGTTTTCTGGCTGCCTAGTGCACTGCAATACGAGTCGCAAAAAAAATATTTGAAGGGGCTGGTCGAGACTGAGGCTGGTGTGTTGGAGCAAAGTACATCGCGTAGAGATATTGAACGATACAGAAATGTATTTTCAATAAATCAGTTCTTTTCAAAGTGGGAGGATGCGCCGACCCGCCCCGTATTTAAGGTTGGCCTGTCGGAGGAAGATTATCGTCTTTGTCACTTATTTGCTGAACAGATTGCTAGGTATTGGAGGCGCGCGCTATCAGACTGCTTTCCAGAGAAAGTGTTTCAGTTTGAGATTGCTGATGATCTTCTCGATGAGTATGGGGTTTGCCTGAGTTTCTGGCAGATGCAGTTGTAATCGCCGAGAAAAAGGGGGCAGATTTGAATGGTACTTGCTTAATGTGCTTCGGATGCCCATGTTTTCTGATCTCTGCCCTTGCTGATCGACGTGGTTTGGTCAGCAAGCGGTAGGCCTGAGGCCTTCGTTTTACGGCCCGAGGCTCGACACGACCAGGCCGCTTGCTCAC
>NZ_JAMSHW010000075.1:0-1601 GCF_023757525.1 Pseudomonas sp. MWU13-3659
GGCAAGCCCACCACGTTGGCCGGCTATGGCATCACCGACGCATTGCACACCGGCCATTCGGGCCAGGTGCCGCGCTTCTATTCGCCGGTACCAGGCACCACCTACCAGACCCCGGCCCTGGAGATCCGCGAGGTGAACCTCGTCCAGGAGGCCAATCGGTCCTGGGACTACGCACCGCGTATCGGGTTTCACTGGGGAGGCGTGACCGCAGGCACCTTGGGGATGGCCTCTGGCGGCCAACTGTGCTGGAACGGGAATACGATTTGGGACTCCGCCAACTTCAACCCGAACACCAAAGCCGACAAGACCACAACGTTGGCGGGATACGGCATCACGGACGCAATCAAACGCGGTGATCAGGGGCTTGGCTCAAGCACTGCACAGGTCAGTTCGATTGACACCATCGGTTTACCGGGCGGCTTTCATTGCTGGTTGGGTGGAGCCACCAGCTTGGCCAACTATTGCAGCGTCTTGAACCTGCCGTACACCGCCTCAAATTTTTCGGCCCAGATCGCTGTTACCCAGGGTGGGCCAGGAGTACGGGTGCTTGCGCGCGCTACCACAAACGATGGCGCCTGGACGCCGACCGTGGAAGTGTTCCACACCGGCAACCTGGTGCCGGATGCGATTGTCCCGCCGGGCACCATGATCCAGAGCTTCAGCCGCAAGGCCCCCACTGGCACGCTACGGACTAACGGGGCAGTGGTGAGTCGGATCACCTTTTCCCGATTGTTTGCCGAGATCGGCACGTTGTATGGCGTCGGCGACGGCGTCAGCACGTTCCACCTGCCAGACACCCGTGGCTTGTTCACTCGCGACGTGGACGATGGGCGCGGCTTCGACCCTGGGCGGGTCCAGGGCACTTTCCAAGCAAGTCAGAACATGTGGCACAACCATCCAGGGTCGTCCGTCAGCATTTCCGAGGCAGGGGCGCATCCCCACACCATCCGAATGGGCAGTAACGACGTTGCCGGCATCTACCCCGATCTAGTAGCGCCAGGTGGCGGCCCCGTTCAATACACATCAGCCGTGAACTGGGCCGGAGCACACACCCACCCGGCATCGATCACCATTATTGGCGACGGGGGCAATGAGTCGCGCCCGCCGAACATCGCCCTATATACCTACATCAAGTACTGAGGCCCGCATGCAAAAGACAAAGACGGTTTACCAGACCTCCCCGCTGGGCCTGTTCACTGGCATCACCGAGGCCGACGAGTCGCCCCTGGAGCCGGGTGTGTTCCTGATCCCCGGCGGTTGCGTCGAGGTACCGCCACCGCTGATCCCGGAAAACAAGGCCGCGCACTGGAACGGCCAGGCCTGGCAACTGGTGGACTACTTCCAGGGCCTGGTGGTGTACAGCATCACCGACAGCGAGCCCCGAACGCTCAACGGTATGGAGTCGATCCCCTCGGGCTACACGACGGAGAAGCCCGGCCCCGACCAGGTGTGGAAAAACGGCAAGTGGGTGGACGATACCGCCGCGATCCTGACCAAGCTGTACCAGGAGAGACTGGCCGCGATCACCAGCGGGTGTGCCCAGTACCTCGAAGGTGGCTTCAGCTCCAGCGCCCTGGGTGAATCGCACCGCTACGCGAGCA
>NZ_JAMSHW010000076.1:0-1496 GCF_023757525.1 Pseudomonas sp. MWU13-3659
CGAGCGGCTGGAAGCCTTCGTCGATGCCTTGAACAAGGTCATCGGCCGGCATGACGTGCTGCGTACCTCGGTACTCTGGGAGGGGCTGCCGCAAGCGGTGCAGGTAGTCTGGCGGCGGACGTCGCTGGCGGTGTTCGAAGTGGCTGACGAGGCGCAAGTCGCGCATGCACTGCCGCTGGCGCAAGCGCCGCTGGTGCGCCTCTACCACTGGCAGGACCCGCACGGGCCCGGCCTGCTGGCGGCGCTGCGCTTGCACCATATCGTCCTCGACCATGTGGCGATGGAGGTGATCGGCCGTGAACTGGCGGGCTACCTGCAAGGTGCGCCGGTACCGGCCGAACCAGGCGTGCCGTACCGCAACTATGTGGCGCAGGCCCGTCTGGGCGTCAGCCAGGCCGAGCATGAGGCGTTCTTCCGCGCGCAACTGGGCGATATCGACGAGCCGACCTTGCCGTACGGCCTGGTTGACGTGCAGGTGGATGTGCAAAGCATCGAGGAGGCGCAGTTGTGGCTCGACGACACCTTGGCCGCGCGCCTGCATCAGCAGGCCCGGCGCCTGGGCATCAGCGTCGCCAGCCTGTTCCACCTGGCCTATGCACGCCTGCTGGCCGCAGCCAGTGGCCGCGATAGCGTGGTGTTCGGCACCGTGCTGCTGGGCCGTCTTGAAGGGGGCGAGGGCGCCGAGCAGGCTCTGGGCATGTTCATCAACACCTTGCCGCTGCGCCTGGACCTGGCCGGCCTGAGCCTGCGCGAGGCGGCGCAGGCCACCCAGCAACGCCTGAGCGGGCTGCTGGCCCACGAGCACGCCTCGCTGGCGTTGGCCCAGCGTTGCAGTGGCGTGGCCGCGCCGACACCGTTGTTCAGCGCCATGCTCAACTACCGCCACGGCAGCCAGGCCAGCGAGGCCCAGCGCCAGGCCGCGCAGGGCATCGAGACGCTGGAAAGCAAGGAGCGCAGTAACTACCCGCTGGGGGTGAACGTGGACAGCATCGGCGAGCGTTTCCGCCTGGTGGCCATGACCCCGGTCGAGGTCGGCGCGGCGCGGATCTGCGAGCAGTTGAGCCAGGTGCTGCAGCGTATGGCCCAGGCGTTGGACGAGCAGCCGGAGCAGCTATTGCTGCAACTGCCGGTGCTGGCTGCGGCCGAGCGCTTGCAAGTGCTGCGGGGCTTCAATGACACGCGGGTGGACTACGACCTTGAACAGACCCTGCACGGGCTGATCGAGGCTCAAGTGCGTCGGACTCCGGACGCCGTCGCGGTAAAAGCCGAAGAGGGCGAGCTGACCTACCGCCAGCTCGACGAGCAGGCCAACCGCCTGGCCCATCACCTGATCGCCCTGGGTGTGAAGCCCGACGATCGTGTGGCGATCTGCGTGGAACGTAGCCTGTCGATGGTGGTCGGCCTGCTGGCCATCCTCAAGGCCGGTGGCGCCTATGTGCCGGTGGACCCGGAGTACCCGGCCGAGCGCATCCGCCACATGCTCAGTGACAGCGCCC
>NZ_JAMSHW010000077.1:0-1424 GCF_023757525.1 Pseudomonas sp. MWU13-3659
TGGACTGCCCCCAAAAACTTGGACAGATCAGCTAGCAGCCTGGGCCCTGTATTCAACAGGGCTTAGGCCGCCCAGCTTCAGCTTGATACGGTCTTCGTTGTAGTAGCGGATGTACTCGTCCAGACCGGCCTTCAAGTCTTCCACGTTTTCGAACCGCTTCAGATAGAAAAACTCTGACTTGAGCGTGCCGAAAAAGCTTTCCATTGCCGCGTTGTCCAGGCAATTGCCTTTACGCGACATGCTCTGTTTCACACCGTGCCGCTTAAGCGTGTCACGGTATTGAGCCTGCTGATATTGCCAACCCTGGTCCGAGTGGATCACCAGCTTTGGCTCATCGCCCAAACAATCCAGCGCCTTGTCCAGCATGTTTCCAACCAAGCGGTAGCTGGGGCGGCTGGCCGTCTCGTAGGCCACGATCTCGCCGTTATACAGATCCATCACTGGCGAGAGATAAAACTTCTGCTGGGCCACTTTGAACTCGGTCACGTCAGTCACCCACTTCTGATTCGGGCGCTGGGCGATAAAATTTCGCTCCAGCAGGTTCGCCGCGATCTTACCGACAGTACCGCGGTACGACCGATATTTCTTGCGGCGCACAACGGATTGCAAGCCCATACCAGCCATCAGTCGCTCCACGACCTTCTTGTTGACCATAGTCCCTTGGCGCCTGATCGAAAGCGCAACCCGGCGGTAGCCATAAAGCCCCTTTTCCTGGTGATAAACACGCTGCACTACCTCTTTGAGCGCAGCATCCTTGTCCGGCTTCTGCTGGCTTTTCACTTGGTAGTAGAAGGTGCTGCGAGCCAATCCAACCAACGCCAGGAGGCAAGCCAAGGGAAATCGATCCTTGAGCTTGGCGACGATCAACGCTTTTTCGTCTGACTTCGCTCTTTCGACTCTCTCAAGGCCTTTAACTCCTTTAGGACAGCATTCTCCATGCGCAGATACTCGAGCTCAGCCAGCAATTGCTCGCGAGGTTTGTCCGCATCCTGGGTGTCGGTGGGTTTTACAGGCTTGATGTTCTTCGGCACGGCAGTCGGCTTTCTTGGTTGTTCAGCTGTGGGGTGACCACTGTAGTACTGCTGTTCCCAAATGCCTATTCGCGAAGACTGACCAAGGCCAAAGTACGCTGCAGTTTGGCGCATCGAGAGCCGATGCTCGCGCATGTGTTGCACCACTTGCCGCTTGAAGTCATCGCTGTAGCGAAGGTTTTTGGGTTTGGGTGCAACACTGGAATGCGCCTGATGAGTGGCGACCCATCGCCGGAGCAGGCTGACATCGATATCGAAATGCTGCGCCACCTTCCTGAAGCCATTGTTGTCTTCAAGGTAGGTGGCGATGGCTGTGAGTTTGAAGCGCTCAGTGTACTTGCTCATAACTCCCCCAAGGGTTGGATTGGTGTCCAACTTCTTGGGGGCAGTCCA
>NZ_JAMSHW010000078.1:0-1365 GCF_023757525.1 Pseudomonas sp. MWU13-3659
GGGACTGTCAGATTTTTTGTGTGCGGGCCGGTAACGGCCTGCCGTCAGGCAGGCCCTGATTCTCACCAGGTTGGCCTGATAAACCGATCTCCGTACAGAATCGCAAATTGATTCATCGCGTTTTTCCAATCATGGGCCGGTTTTCCCCAATTGGCTGTTATGTTGCGCAATCCCAGCCAAATCAGTTTGGTCGCTGCGTCATCATTCGGGAAATGTCCGCGAGTCTTGATGACCTTGCGTAGCTGGGCGTTGATGCTCTCGATAGCGTTGGTGGTATAGATCACCTTCCGGATGGCGGGCGGGAAGACAAAGAATGGAATCACGCGATCCCAGGCGCGTCTCCAGGCAGCCACCACCGTTGGATATTTTTCACCCCACGGCCCGCTCTCAAACTCATCGAGTGCTTGCTCAGCCGCTTCGGCATTGATGGCTTGGTAAATCGGTTTCAGCTCCTTGGCCAGTGCGCGCCGTTTGTCCCAAGCCGCGTAGTCCAGGCTGTTGCGGATCAGATGCACGATGCACGTCTGCAACGTCGTCTCTGGAAACACGGCACTGAGGGCTTCAGGCATGCCTTTAAGGCCATCGGTCACGGCAATCAGCACGTCCTCGACGCCACGTGTCTTGAGATCGTTGAACACCTTCATCCAGAACTTCGCACCCTCAGTGTTCTCGATCCAGATGCCCAGGATGTCGCGCGTCCCGTCGGGTAGAACGCCCAAAGCCAAGTAAATGGCCTTGTTGCGCACCAGGCCTTCTTCGCGAATCTTCACCCGCAGCGCATCAAAGAAAATGACCGGGTACATCGGCTCCAATGGCCGCTGTTGCCACGCGCCAATTTCTTCCATGACCTCGTCTGTCACAGAGCTGATGAAATCGGGTGAAACGTCCGTGCCGTATTGCTCAGACAGAAATGCCCGGATCTCTCTGACCGTCATTCCACGGGCGTACATGGCGATGATCTTGTCGTCGAAGCCGGTGTAACGGCGCTCATGTTTGGGGATCAGGATGGGCGAGAAGCTGCCGTCCCGGTCCCGAGGGATATCCAGGCGTAGCGGGCCATCGCCTGTTAGCACGGTCTTACCACTCTTGCCGTTGCGCTGGTTGGTCTCATCCTCTGGGCGCTGCGCGCCCGGAGGATAGCCCAGGTGATGGCAAAGCTCGGCGTTCAGGGCTCGTTCGATCAGTGCTTTCTTGAAGGCGGCAGAAGCCTCTTCGATAGCCTCTGCGGTCATCAGTGGGTTCGCGGAAAACTGTTCAAGAAGCTCTTTCGGGACCTTTGGTAACTCTCGAAGCGGTTTCTTTTTGGTTGGCATACATGCACCTCTTGCTCATGTTATGCCCGAACACAAAATTTCTGACACCCTC
>NZ_JAMSHW010000079.1:0-1331 GCF_023757525.1 Pseudomonas sp. MWU13-3659
TGAACTGACCCCCGAAAACTGGACAGGGAGCGCTATGCGGCCAGTGCTTGGGTCCGAAATTGTACCGGACTCAAACCATTTAGTCTGAGGCTGATGCGTTCTTGGTTGTAGTAAGCGATGTAATCCTCCAGCCCTGATGCCAGTTGTTCAACACTCTCAAACGATTCCAGATAAAAGAACTCGCTCTTGAGCGTGCCAAAAAAACTTTCCATCGCGGCGTTGTCCAGGCAGTTTCCCTTGCGCGACATGCTCTGCTCGATATTTTTTCCGGCCAACATGTGCCGGTAAGCTGGCTGTTGATACTGCCAGCCTTGATCGGAGTGCAATATTGGTTTTTCATCTTGATTCAGCCGCCCGAAAGCTTGCTCCAGCATTGTCGAAACCATCCTGAACTCAGGCCGTCGGTTGATCTGATAAGCGAGGATCTCGCCGTTGTACAGGTCCATCACCGGCGAAAGAAATAGCTTCTGGCCCTTTACCTTGAACTCTGTCACGTCGGTTACCCATTTTTGATTAGGGGCCTGTGCCTTGAATTCACGCTTGAGCAAATCAGCTGCAACAAGCCCCTCGGAGCCTCGATACGAGCGATATTTCTTCACTTTTACCAGCGATTTCAGACCCATCAACTGCATCAAACGCTGCACCTTCTTGTGATTGATCACCTCGCCATTGTGCCCAAGGACCGCAGTGATACGGCGGTAGCCATACCGCCCCTTATGCTCGTGATAGACCCTGTCGATGCGTTCCTTGAGGGCCGCATGCCTGTCGGTCAGCAACACTTTGCTTTGGTAGTAAAAGGTACTGCGCGCCAGGCCGGCAGCGCGCAACAGCAGAGCGAGTCGATGCTCACGCCTTAATCCTTGGACAGCTTGCGTTTTCTTGCCTGCGCAGTGCGTGGGTCCGCTTGGATCAAGGCATCGAGCTTTTTTAGATAGGCATTCTCCGCACGCAGATATTCCAGCTCTTCGAGCATTTGCTCAGGTGTGAGCTCACTATCTGCAGGTGCAGAAGGTCCTGCGCTGGATTGCTTTGATGGCTTGCGGGGCATGTTTAACTCTCGGGCACGGTTCGGATGAAGGGCTTCTATTCCGCCTTCATCGTACAGCCTTTTCCATTGCCTGATGCTGCTCGGGCCACGGATATCAAACTTTACGCATGCTTGCTGAGCAGACAGTCCGCCTTGCTCGATGCATTGCAAAACCTTTAATTTGAACTGAGCATCGTAGTGACTGTACTTGGGAATCAAACCGGCTGCGCCGTGTTTCTCATAGCCCTTTACCCAGCGGCGCAGCAGCGAAGGGGTCAGGTCATGCTTCAGTGCCACTTCATGA
>NZ_JAMSHW010000008.1:0-255398 GCF_023757525.1 Pseudomonas sp. MWU13-3659
ACCGAGCGGTCGGAGGTTCGAATCCTCCTGAGTCCGCCACTTTTGAAGTGGCTTTGCTTGCAAGGCAACTTCAACCACCAGTGGTAATCTGGTCTAAAACTACCTCACGGACTCATAGCTCAGCTGGATAGAGTACTCGGCTACGAACCGAGCGGTCGGAGGTTCGAATCCTCCTGAGTCCGCCATACATCAAGAAGCCCGCTCATTCGAGCGGGCTTTTTGTTTTTCTGGTGCGCTGAATTGTCGCTGATGTGCATCTACGCTTTTCTGTAGAGGTCTCGCGGTCCGTGTAGGAGCCGGCCTTGCCGGCGAACACCGGCGCAGCCGGTGCCAACCATCGTGTCGCCTGGTCCGCCAGCAAGGCTGGGTCCTACAGGTAGAGGCCAGTCGCGAATTGTTCGCGGCACTGAATGCGATGTGCTTTTTCCGTCCGACCCACCGTCGCACTGTTGGCTTCGAGCGTTGTCACAGCTTTGGCTCGCAAACGATTGTTCTGGCCAAAAATTTAAGCGATCCGACAGCTTACACAGTGTATGATTGCGCCCGTCAGCCCCGCCGGGGCTTGTGGAATCCCACCATGGACTTACCCAGTAGTTACTCGCTAACAAGATTCATACAGAAAGATCTGACCGATTGATTCTCCCGGCGTGCTCCGCTGCTGGGAGTGGAGTTCGCCTATGACCGAAGTCGAAGTAAAGAAAGCCCAAGAGAGCCTGCAGGATCGCCTGGCCCAGGTGATCGAACTGCTGCAGCGCCAGCGGGTGGTCGAGGACCTGACGCACCGTCAGGAAGGTCATCACCACGACCTGGTGGAAAACCTCGTCCACCGCCAGAACCTCGTCGAACTGCAGCGCAAGCTCGATGACCTGCACCCCGCCGACATAGCCTACATTCTCGAAGCGCTGCCGCTGGAAGATCGCCTGACGGTCTGGCAGCTGGTGCGCTCCGATCGTGACGGCGACATCCTCCTCGAAGTTTCCGACGCCGTCCGCCAGACCCTGATCGCCGACATGGACGACCACGAGTTGCTGGCCGCCGCCAAGGAGATGGACGCCGACGAGCTGGCCGACCTGGCGCCCGAGCTGCCGCGAGATGTCGTTCACGAGCTGATGGAAAGCCTCGATGCCCAGCAGCGCGAGCGCGTGCGTTCGGCCCTGAGCTATGACGAGGAGCAGGTCGGTGCGTTGATGGACTTCGAGATGGTCACCATCCGCGAAGACGTCAGCCTTGAAGTGGTGCTGCGCTACCTGCGTCGGCTCAAGGAGCTGCCGGGGCACACCGACAAACTGTTCGTGGTGGACTACGACGGCAAGCTCAAGGGTGTGCTGCCGATCAAGCGGCTGCTGGTCAACGACCCGGACAAGAAGGTTGCGGAGGTCATGGCCAATGACCCCGTGGCCTTCCATCCTGAGGAAGATGCCTACGACGCGGCCCTGGCTTTCGAGCGTTACGACCTGGTTTCCGCACCGGTGGTGGATAAGGGTGAGCGACTGATCGGCCGTCTGACCATCGACGAGATGGTCGACCTGATTCGTGAGGAAAGCGAGAGCGAAGTGCTCAACATGGCAGGCCTGCGTGAAGAGGAAGACATCTTCGCGTCGGTCTGGCGTTCGCTGCGTAACCGCTGGGCCTGGCTGGCTATCAACCTGATCACGGCATTCGTGGCCTCGCGAGTGATCGGGCTGTTCGAAGGCTCGATCGAAAAGCTCGTGGCATTGGCGGCGTTGATGCCAATTGTTGCCGGTATCGGCGGCAACTCGGGTAACCAAACCATCACCATGATCGTGCGCGCGATGGCACTCGACCAGGTTTCGCCGGGCAACACCAGCCGGCTGATGCGCAAGGAGCTGGCGGTTTCGCTGCTCAATGGCCTGATCTGGGGTGGGGTGATTGGTGTCGTGGCCTTCTGGCTATATGGCAGTTGGTCACTGGGCCTGGTAATGACGGCCGCCATGACCCTGAACCTGTTGCTTGCGGCCTTGATGGGCGTGCTGATCCCAATGACCTTGACGCGTCTGGGGCGTGACCCGGCGATGGGTTCGAGCGTGATGATCACCGCCGTGACCGACAGTGGTGGGTTCTTCATCTTCCTGGGGTTGGCGACGCTGTTCCTGCTGTAGGAGCGGCTTCAGCCGCGATGCAGGCGCCGCCGGTGTGTGGCACCCGCTTCGCGGGTGATCGCGGCTGAAGCCGCTCCTACAGAGAGCGCGCCAAATCAATGGGGCATGGTTGTTCCGCACACAAAAAAGCCAGCGCAAGCTGGCTTTTTTGTGTGCGGCTGGAAGATCGCTATCAGGACGCGTCGGCGGCCATTTCCACATCGTGAGCGATGAGGGCGACCAGCGCGTTTTGCTGGCGGTGAGAAAGCTGGCGGAAGCGCTGCAGCAGTTCGCGTTCGTGCAGGCTGAGCTCTGGGCTGTCCAGGCGCATGCTCAGCTCGTCACCCAGCGCACCTTCCTGGATAAGACTCTGCTCCAGGCGTGCGATGATTTCGGAGTTCATGCTGCGGTGGTGGTTGCGCGCTACCTCGGCAATGCGCTCACGCATACCGTCTGGCAGGCGGACGACGAACTTGTCAGCGGTGCGGCTCGAATAGATAGCCTGTTTCATTGGGCGCATATAAATTGACCGGTTGTTCTGGTTCAGGGGAAGCGGTTCTCAAATTGGCCGCACGGTGGAGGTACGACCGCGGCGACGACAAAATGTTCAACCGTGATGTGATTTTGGGTCTTCATCTTGCCTCATGGTCGCCGTTTCCTTGGCGTCAATTCTGTGACAAATAGTGATCCGGATAAAGGCTTTTTGCTAGTACCAATTATCAGAAATGAGCACTGGTTTGAAAAGTTTTACATCCACCGAATCGCCAAGGTGTCAGACCTTTGTCGTCAAAATCTGGTAACTGGCGACAAAGGTCAGGGAAAAAGCCTAGAATGCGCGGGTTCCCCTCACATTGAGCATAGTGGCTATGCAATATGACGCAAGCGGCACACTGCCCTCAAGGGGGCGCTTGATCTTCCTGATAGGACCATCGGGCTCTGGGAAAGATTCCCTTATCGATGCCGCGCGCGAGCAACTGCTTACGCAAGGTGTTGAAATTGCCCGGCGTGTCATAACCCGCTCGGCCGAGGCGAAAGGTGAGGCCGCGGTCGGTGTGAGCGCGGAACGCTTTGAAACGCTGCGCCAGGCCGGTGAGTTTGCCCTGTCGTGGCAGGCAAATGGGCTTTCTTACGGCATTCCGATCCAGGTGGATGACTGGCTTGACCAGGGGCTGTCGGTGTTGGTCAATGGCTCACGGGGGCACCTGGCGCAAGCGCGTGAGCGTTATTCCGACTTGCTGGCGGTGGGGCTGGCTGTTTCACCACAGGTGCTGCGTAAGCGGCTCCTGGCCCGTGGCCGAGAAAGCCGCGAGGAGATCGAGCAGCGGTTGGCACGCAGTGCGGGTATGCAGGCTTACGATGCTTCAGTCCATGTGCTGGATAATTCGGCTTCATTATCCAGTGCCGTCGAAGCGTTGCTGAGATTGCTGGGTGAGCAGGGCGTGCTCGGTCTATTGCCTGCGAAAAATCTGACGTGCAAATTGCCCGATTGAGGCATGACAAATGGCTACATGCTGGTTAACATGCTCGCCGTCTCTGCTGTGCAGCGTTCGTTGCCGGCTTCAGGGTCTCAGTAGCTCAATTGGATAGAGCATCCCCCTCCTAAGGGGAAGGTTGCAGGTTCAAATCCTGCCTGAGACGCCATACTTTTCAAGGGCTTCAGCCAAATTAGCGTTTTCATGTTTTTCATCATGGGTGCGTTGTGGGTGCATTTGGCCGGTCTGGTTTGCCCACCAGCTCAAAGCGCAGCTCAAATTTCTGACTGATAGCAGGAGCTGATGTGCATAAAACTCTGGTGAATCTTGTTGATGAGCTCGAAGCTATCGCCCAAACGGTTGCTGATAGCTTCGGTAGTGACGAACCTCTGAGCATTGCCCACGCTAACTGGAGCTTCCCAGGGCTCACGGGAACTGAGCTGATGGAAATGGCGATCTCCTTGGTCGAAATGATTTCTGATCGAGGCTCAGACGAAACCACCCTAGTCAATGAAGAGGGGGTGAAAAGCTACATCAAGCGCCTTGCTTTCCTTCGCTCAAGCACAATACCCAACACTTGGGCTAATGCTGGGGCTGGCGTGAGTGCTTATGTGCTGACCCTCGATGGATTGCGCCGCTTGCTGGACCGAGCTCTCCCGAGTACGGCACAGCAAGATCTGGCGACAGCATTACGTACCGCCACCAGGCAGGTGCGGGCTATGGAAGCGCGCATTTCAAGCCTGGCCGACAGATCAAACGATCTTGAAGGGATGGTTGAGAGGATTGAAAAAGCCCATGAGTCTGCGGACCAGCTTCCAACAGATCTCCATTCGCTCAAGGAGGCCCGCGTTGAGGTGGACAAGCTTCTCAGGGGCGCTGAAAGTGACAGAGCCCACATCCTGGCGGCGCGCGCTAGCTCTGACGAATTGGTAGGTTCTCTTACGCTTCAGTCGAAACAAGCCGAGGCAGTCCTAAACAAATGTGACACGGCGTACGCCTCAGCTACCAGCCAAGGGCTTGCGGGCGCGTTTGCTGATCGATCCAAAACTTTGGATACATCCATGTGGATTTGGGTAGGAGGGCTAGTCGCCTCGCTTGTGGTTGGTGGGGTGGTTGGTTCTGCTCAGTTAAAGAACTTGGCTGACGCAATCAATTCAACAAGCGCGTCTCAGTTTGCTCTAGGTGTCCAGTTGATACTATCAATCCTATCTGTGGGAGCACCCGTTTGGTTTGCCTGGCTGTCGACGAAGCAAATCGGTCAACGATTTAGAATTTCTGAGGACTATGCCTTCAAAGCTTCCGTGTCTAAGGCCTACGAAGGCTATCGTCGCGAGGCTGCTCGCATTGACGAAGATCTTGAAACACAGCTATTGAGCTCTGCATTGAATCGACTAGACGAGCAGCCTCTCCGCTTGGTCGAGCCAGCGAGTTATGGAAGTCCATGGCACGAACTACTGGCTTCAGATGTGGTTAAAAACGCTGCCCAATCGGTACCGGACTTTGCCTCTAAGGTTGTGCGAATGGCCAAAGATTCATTGGATAATCTGCACCCGCGCAAGGTGCCGCCCGCAGCCAATACCCCGATCGCTGCAGTGAAGGTAACTCCTGAGGCTGAGGATGTGTCTAAAGGGTAGAGGTATCTCTGATTCTCAGAACCGTCGTAGTTGAACATTGAGCGTGCCTGGCGGTGGCTCTGATGCCTAGGCCGGCGGCCAGCAGCTCTTTGACTCGCTTGTGCAGCTCCTCGTCCACCGGCCGGCCCTGGTACTTGCCAGCGGCCTTGGCCTTCTGGATGCCCTGGGCCTGGCGCTCGCGGCGCTGCTCGTAGTCCTTCCGGGCGATTGCCGCCATCATCTCTACCAGCATAGAGTTGATCGCGGCCAGCATTCGGCCGGTAAATTCGTCGCCCTGTGCGTCACGCATACCCTGATGGCTGGTTGGCAGGTCGAGCGCGACGATGCGCAGGCCCTTGGCGTCGATCGCACCCTTGAGCTTGGCCCAGTCGTCGGCGGGGAGGCGGGAGAGGCGGTCGATGGATTCAACCAGCAGCACGTCACCCTTTCGGGCATCCTTCAGCAGGCGCAGCAGCTCCGGCCGATCTGCGGCGGCACCGCTGGCGTTCTCCAAGTACTCACAGGCGATGACCTTGTTATGGTCGCTGGCGAACTTCTCCAGGTGGGCCCGGGCGCGGCCGGCGTCCTGCTCGTCGGTGGAGGCTCGGAGGTAGGCGCGGATGAACATAGTGCAACCTGTATCAGTTAAGGTGTTGTCCTAATGCTGTTGCATTTTGGGTGGCACTTATCAAGCGATAAGGCTGATAAAGGCTCAAATTGCCCGTATCAGCCTAGGTATACTCGAAAAACCGAGTGTCTCGTGGGAGGAGGGACTACGCTGCCTGGCACTAGTTGACTGAGCGTTAGGCCCAGGAGTGCCGGGCCTGCAAGAGCGCACAGGGTTAGCTACTCAGCCTTGGATTTTTATGAAAACCTGATCGGCAGAAAACCCGTAAAAGTTTGCGACTGACTGCTTGGCGGTTTGTAGGTCGATCGCCAGATTCCCAAAGTCGGGCGCGCGCGGCCCGACCGGTATTTCAACCCACTTCAGCTCAGCTTCAAAACGCGTAACCGCTTTGGTTTGAATCGACTCCAGGCTGATGATTCCCTCATCTATCAGCTTCCAGGCGGTGAAAAAGTGACCGGGCTTAGCCGAATACGCACCAATGCCGATGCTCCGCTTGGCCAGCCCATCAACCTCAGACACCGACCACTCTTTTACTTTTAGTACGTACCCTCCGTGATCATTTGCACCACCAGTGCCATCACCGTTGTAGATGCATACATACTTTACGTCAGTAAGCTGGACGCCATCGGAGAGCTCCACTTCGAACCACCTTTTCTTCTGATCAACCCACTTTTCATCCGTTTTCACAAGCAGAACGTAGCTCATACATAACTCTCCAAATTGGGCTTTTCGAAAGGCATATTTTACAGCGTCGATGTCAAGCTTTGTCTTCGGCGTAGATCGAAGCGGAGATGATCGCTCCACCCCATCGGCGCTCACCGATGCAGATCGGCACCGGGTTGCCGCTGGCGGTGGTGTTCTTGGCGCTGCCGAAGGCGTAGGACGGCAAGTTTTCAGGCGCGCCGCTTTGCGATAGCCCTTTGGCCTGTGGGCTGAGCATCTGAATAACGCCGCCCACCATCATTGATGCGCCCATCGTTATCAACGCTGAGCCGAACGGAGCACCGGCGCCGAACGTGCCTCCAGTAATGACAAGCCCGACCACGACCATCACGGCGCCCACGATGGTCTGCAGGGTACCCCCGCGTTTGCTCCCACCAACTACGGGCACGATCCGGATCTCACTGGCGCCGCCACGCTCGAAGTCCTCTTCGCCGACATTCTTTCTATTGCGGAATATCGCGAATCGCATACCAAGTGCTTCCAGCCGTTTGATCTCCTGCTCAAAGCCTTGCAGCGTTGCCTTCAAGGCTCGGAACACCTCCCAGGTGTTTTGGCTGTCTAGCAGGTAGTCCTTCTTGCGGAAGAATTTACGAATCAGTGGCCCGGACAGGTAAACGGTGGTCATGGTAGGTGTGTTTCGGACTTGGGCAGCCATCATGGGTTCTCCTTGGGCATGGGCAGGTACACGCCGAGTCGGCGAGCTAACATCTCACGGCTCTGCAGGCCCTGGATGCGGATAGCCTTCTCACGGGCAGGATCAGGGTTCCAAGCGGCGCAGTGGCAGGCCGATACCGCCTTCACGCCGCGGTAAGATCCGCGCAGCAGGTCGGCTGAGATGCGTGCTTCCTCTTCGGTGAAAAATGGACCGTCTATGTCGACGTGGCGACCACGCTGCACGCACTGCACATTCCAAACGTCATAGCCGCTCACGGCTATGGGATTGACGGCGAAGTCGCCGGTTTTGCACGCTTCGCTGAATCGATCTTTGTAGGTCACTGGATGGCCTCGGAAACTGAAGTGGATGAGATACGGCTTTCGAGGATCTGCCGATACATCTCGGCGGCGTACTCCTTGGCAGTCGTATTAGGTGGCGGTAGAGCAACGCGATGTGACCCAGATGGCTCAAGCGTCATGTCGAGGATCCCTGCAGGGAACAGTCGCCCGAGACGCTCAACCTGGCGCGTATGCGTGATTATGGCGTGGGCGATCTCCTCGGCCTGCTCACTGGTCATTTCGGTAAAGGGGAAGAAAAAGGTCTCGTAATGGCCTGTGATGCGATAGCTGAGCGTGTGACCAACCATGTCAGGGAAGTCCATCGAGCAAGTCGCGCTGTTGGCATCTAGAACAGTTATCGTGACCATGGTGATCGGCTCTTCATCCGCACCGATGCGTGAGGCCAGGCGCCGAATATCCGACTTCAGGCCCTTGATAGTCACCGGTGCATCTCCTCTACCTGCTGTCGGAGTTCTTCGACGGCCTTTTCTAGTTCGGCCACCTCGATCACTCTGGACACAGCGCTCAGCCCTTCGATCAAGTGCCGGCCTTGGTCGGGAGGGAGGTCGCCAGCGGCAATAGCCCTAAGGATCGATTTCGCCGCGCTTGGCAGATCGGTATCGTCCAGCTCGAATTGGACCGGTTCGGCAGTGGACTTGATCGGAGGCACCAGGCGCTCCAGGATCATCCTGCACGCCTGCATATCGCCTTTCTTGGCGGCTGCCAGAACTTTTTTGGTGACGGCTTCAGCTCCTTCTGCTAGCCGCGCCCTAATAGCCTGAGTTTCTCCTGATCTCCCACCTGGATTGCCTGAATGACCTTTGGCAAATGTGCCGTTTCTCCGGCGCGCACCAATATCGGTTGTCTGTGCGCGGTCTTCCTTCATGCCGGTAATCCGCTGCTATTTTCAGGTGCTCGATCCGCATAGGCTGGAATTTCACCTGCCCAGCTGCGTAAATTGCGGGTATTTTTGGTCCCTTCTGCCAACGCTTCATAATCACCGACGAGCGCCCCATGAATGCCTGATGCGGCTAGCACGGCGCGCCCAGCTTGAGAAACAGTGATGAGCACTGATGAGAATGCAGTGGCAAGCTCTCGTAGTTTGAGAATTTCCGGGCTGTGATTTGCCGCAATACCGGACAGCTCAAGCCTATCCTGTGCCGATTGAGAGACCCCAGATAGTTCTGGCAAACCGCGTAAAATGGCCTGAGTAATTTGGGGTGAGAGGCCTTGGGCTGCACGTGCGATAAGCTCATTGCGATCTTGCAGCGTTAGGCTGCGCACATACGCGCGGACCTCTTGGTCCTTTAGCTCACCAACTACATCTCCTTGCTGGAGCTGCTTGACTGGACTTAAGAGCTCGTGACTTTCGCTCAGTACGCGACCTGCCGCGCTATCGAGCTCGGTGACCATCGATTCGCTCTGCACATGAAATCGATTGCCAATCTCTCCAGCTCTGCGAGCTTTGGCTTGGTGGTTCAGGTCCTTGTCGTCCTTTAGAGCCTGGAGATCTGCACCTGCCGTGACAGCTAGAGCCAGAACCTTTTCCTCTGCGAGTCTGGCGGCCTTCACTGCGAAGCTGGCATCCCAGGTGCCTGGTTGGCCGTGACCATCGTTGACGCGTAACTGCATCGATCCAATTTGCTCCCAGTCAATTGCAGGGTATGTGATAGATACAGTGCCGCTTTTGATGGTTTTCATTTAGTCACTTCCTTAAATTGCGGGCAGGATTCCAGGTGAACCGGCCTGTTTTCGGTGAGAGCAATCAATGCTGCGTTTGCTTGGATGTTTCCTTGCTCAGCTGCCGTTCGGAGGCGACCCCAAGCGGCTTTCAATTCAGAACGAGTTGGTTTGGCCTGTTGGCCGCGATGCTTGATGGAAGCTGTCATGGTCGATCCTCTAGGAGCTTTTTATGCGCCTTGCAAAGATGACATTAGGCCTGATGTGAATGTATATCCAGTGTTTTATGGGTGCACCTCAGGTGTTACACGTAACGGGACAGAACGGGACGAATAAGCCTGATTTCCAGGTGTCTGAAAGCGGTGTTTTCGTTGCACTATATTGGCGTAGCCCTAAGTGATACGAGTCGCCAAACTACGAATTTTCCGAGGTATGACCAGGTTCACACCGATGGTGAAAACCTCGCGCCACAAAATGACGAGGTTCAGTTTCGTGGCGCGCGAATTACCGGAATGCCGGCAGTGTCGAGGTGATTCACCAGCGGTGGGCAACAACCCAATTGCTGGGTAGTTAAATTGCCGGGATTCAGGGTAATTTCCGACTCCGCATTTTTGCGGACACCCCGGCCACCAGGTGAACGATTCGTTCACCCCCAGCGGGGGAACACCCGGCGAGCAGAAGGGGTTCGATTTGAAATCGCTCCCACACACTATTGGTGGTTGGATGAAGCGGCAGGGGTCGCAGTTCGCCGGCCCCCACCCATGGCTTACATGTGAGCCACGATCACCTCTACCTGCTCTGGCCTGCTGTCAGGGCAGGGGGGGCAGACCGGCCAGTTGATCCGAATCAGACGAAATGGTCTGTCTCGGTTTGTGGTCCGAGGGTCTGGCTTCAAAGTGGGAGATAGTTCGGTTAGCTGGGATTCCACAGAAGTTTGATGGCAACGGTCATTGCCATGAACGAGATGACCCACATGATGATAGGGCCTGAGGCCCCCTTGAACTTGAAGCCGAAGCCTTCAAACTCGATTGCGCCGGACGTCTGTTCCAAGAACATCACCAGGCCCAGGGCGGCCAGCGCTGCACAAGGAAGGCCCACGACCGCAGCAAAGTGGTTGGTCATCACCTGGAATAGCTCAGTGGTGTTGAGCATTGAGTTGCCGACGCCATAAAGGAATGCGCCTGCAAACAGCGCCCCACCCGTCAATACCAGGCAGCGTGCTATGAAGCTGAGTCGAGCCCGATCAGTCATGATGACTCCTGGCCACTATTGGTGATCTAGGCTCAACATAGTCGATTCTGGAGGGGAGTGCGGCTTGGGTTTCCGGCCTGGAAAGTAATCAGTCGAGTCGACTGATATTGGTAGTTTCGTGCCGGGTGAATGGCGGTCATTGGTCGCGGAAACATGTATTTCCGGTAGTAATGACCAGATCGGATGGCCGGGAGCCCGGCGGGCACATCCCGATGCGCTCAGGTCTGAGCACAACTCTCGGCCTGGCAATGTCCTCAGATTTCAGGGTATCTCCATCTCGGAGACACCATTGCCGTAGGGTGTGGTGATGATCACCACGGCTCACTCTTACGGAGATGCGCGGACTTTTGCTCACACCTCGCCGGCCCGCTCCTACAGAGTTACGTCCAGTTTTGGACGCATCAGCCTGATGCATCCAGATCTGGATACGTTTCGAGCTATGGATGAGCGTTGAGGAAACGCTCGACGTCCTCAATCATCCCCTTGACGTCGTCCGCGGTGAACTCCTCTGGTTTGCCATGAGCTGCGCTGTTCCTGATCCCCGCGATCGCAGTGATCCTTTTCTGCTGAATGGAGTTATATACCTGCGCCTTGGCTAGATCGGCATTCATTTTGTCGAGCTTGCCCACGGGGATTTGGAGCGGCGTGCACATATCACGAAGCTTCGTTTCCAGGACGATGCCCGCGATAACGGCAGCGGGAACCTTATACCCTGAGCTCAGCTGGTCCCGAGCCTGGTCCAGTTCACTGGTGAATACCTCTGCTTGGACAAGGCTGCGGTAGGAGATGAGGTAACCGCCCTCAAAATCTTCCTTTGTGGCCAGAAAAACTGCTCGCATCCGCTTTAGGCGGTCAGCCTCCGAATCCATGCTTTGGTACTGCTCAGCCTCAGCGAACATCACAAGCTGACTGGATGCCTCCACGCCCAATCTTTCGAAAAGGGCTTTCACTTTTACTCCCCAATTCAGCAGCGTGTCTGACTCCAGGTGGTCGTATGTGCTCCCCGTGTAGTGACTGGTACGCCTGGTCACTGACGCCTGAATGTCTTCCAGTTGCTGGTTTAGCTCAACAAAGCGTTTCGCAAAAAGTGCCGTCATTTCAAGATCCTTCCGTGAGAGATGGCCGATGTTCGCCTGGGCTGATTGGTACGGCAAGATCCCTGAACGCTGGCCCGTGCATTGGGGCTGCAAAATAATTTCACCCTGGCACTTGCGTAACTGCTAACGGACGGTCATTATCTTTTAATCGTGACTGCTAACGGAGGTTGTGGTGAAGGAAGAAGAGTCGAAGGGGCCGCTATCGGCAGCAGATCGCCAGAGGCTCTACAAGGAGCGTCAGCGTGAAGCAGGGTTCAGACAAGCAACGGTATGGATTCACACCGAAACAGAGCAGGAAGGGCGCCTGGCGGCGCGAGACGGCAAGCCACTTAAGCCGCAGGGGAGCAAAGACCCCGTCAGTTGGGCGATCGGGTGGCTGAACGAGAAGGGTAAGCAGTAAAGGGTGGGATTTCCCCACATTTGAAGGTGGCCAACCCGGTGTTCGAGCACCGGGAGGGCCTATCACACGACGACGCTATAAGGCACACGTCATGCAACGTAAACAAGATACCAGCGCTAAGCAACAAGGCCAACTTAAGTTCAAGCGGCGCAAGCATCCGGCGGCGAAACTGCCATACAACGGTACTGACTTTTACACCCCCAAATCCTATGGGCGCTGTTTGTGGGATGTCCCATTGACCGGTGACTACTGGGGAGGATGGGACACTGGCCGGGCTCTCTCGCTTATTGCCCTTAAACACATCAAGGCCAACCATGACAATCCGATAGGCCACCTCGGTGGGATCGCGGCGAGCTGGCTGGAACGCGCTCAGCACGCCACACCAGAGGAGTTCGCGACGTTGCGCGGCCAGGTGCTCGGCTTCATGCGTACCGTTGAGGTGGCGGCAATCGGCGGCCTGTTTCACGCTGGCTATGACACTGATTCCTGGGATGAGAAGAGTCTGCTCAAGGAGGCGAACAAGGGCCTCGCGTTCAGAGCTCCGGCAGAGTGGAAGGACTGAGGACGACAAGCGAACCATCACCATGATGGTAACAACTGGGCACTCCCCTTGGCCGGGGGGCCCTTTTTCGTTGCTGGCCAGATAGTCCTGATCTGCATCATGGTGTCGCCGCCCTGGTCCTGCAGTGCGCGTAATTAATACCCCTGGGGGTGGTAAATTATAAAGACTGGGAATTTTTCCGTTCACAGGCTCCCGGCAAACCCAGTAAATCCGGCAGATGACTAGGAAAAAATCCCAGTCGCTCGATGGGCGCCCAACACAACCGGACACAATCGGAAAGCCGTATGGGAAAAAATCCCAGTCGGTGGCGGAAAAAATCCCACCGAAAAAAACGAAATCAGGTGAACTTGAAAGGTGCCGGCCCTGGTGCCACCTCGAGGTTTTTCCCGGGGCATTCATCGATATAAGCCCAAGCGAGCGCATAGAGCGCGCACTGTGCCATTCCTGGCTCCCTGCCGCCCTTTCGGTAGGTGCGGGTGCGAATGATCAGCCCAGCATCAATCAGCTCTTGGAGAGCGGATGCGAGCGTCTTCGCGTCCATTTTACGACCCTCGGCCATCATCTCGACGGTGCACGCCAAATCGCCGTTATTGCGCCCGTTGTAGTGCCGCCCCAGCTTGATGAGGACGGTAACCGCTTTCGGGCTGAGGTTGTCGAAAGCGGGGTGCACGAGCAGTCGATGGGGGAGGGCGAACACCCGCCCCCCAAAGTCGACCTTGTAATTTTTCTTTCTTGCCATTCGGCGGCTCACACCAAGAAGCCGGAAGCACGATAGGGTTCGCGCCTCCGGCCGCTGCCTCAGTCGATTTCCTTGTCCAGGATGTACAGCCCCACCCTGTGAGGGCGCCGGCCTGGCGCTGCCGCCTGGTAGCACCACCGGGTCAAGATGCCCCATCCCTGGCGCCTAAGGTGCCGGATCGTGGAGGGTGGATGGACGATATCCAACGCCTTCGCCGCCTCGATGGACGACACAGGGCCCTTGCGCAATGCGGCGATCATCCGCAAGGCCTGGGCATTCGTGGAGTGGTTGTCAGGCAGATCAGCATCTGCGATAGTTTCGGCCGTCATACAGGCTCCTTTCGGTAGGGGTCAGCCCAGGTGGTGGTGGTGCACTGCCTGGGCAATTTCTCTCTCCTCGTATCCATTCCTTCGCTATGCCCCGCGGCCATCAGTCGCCGCAAGCCCCTCAAGCAGGCGCCCAAGGTAGTGCTGACTTGTAGCTGCAGCCTTTGCCGTTGAACTGGCCAACCTTCTGACTTCCTGCGCACTGCCATAGCCGCCGGCGATCATTCGCATACCCGTAGCCAAAAGGCTGAGCATTGCGTGGGCTTCGTCCACGGCTTCTCGCAAGTCGTCATAGGTGGGCCGGTAAGGGGTGGCGCCCGATGCGGGAGAATGGATAGAATCGAGGCGCTGCGGGCTGTCTCCAGATTGCTTTGCGGCACGCTGGGCCAGTGCCTCTAACACTGGCTCGGCACCACCTTTCACAAGCACCAGTTTCGGTGTTTGCTCGTCCCTGGCCATTAGCGCCCACCTTCCTTTGCTGCGCGCTCGATGAACGCTTTCAGCTCCGACATCAGGGCCAGGCGGCGGCGCCCGATCTTGAACGTCTTGATCTCGCCCTTGGCGATGAACTCATAAGTGGCCGACCGGGAAATCCCGAGAATGCGGCCGGCCTCCTCTACGCCCACGGACAGCGGGGCTGCGTTTTGTGCCTGTTCCATACCTAGCTCCTGGCTTTTTGGTGGTGCTGACTCGTGCCAGCTAGAGCTAGGCTACATCGCTCAAATCTAACGTGCAAGCATTTGCTATACAGTTAAGAACATCCATGGATTGACATGGAATTTCTCGTCCAGCAAGCTAACCCTAATAGGTCAGCTGAGCTGACCACGGCTGGCAGAAAATCAGGGTGAGAAATGGCTACCAAGACCAGTAAGCGAACCGGCGAGACAAGCACGACTGTCAGCGTTGGTATCAGGATCGATCCAAAGATTAAGTTCGCCCTGGATATGATGGGGCGTTCACAAAAGCGATCGCTCACCGCAGTGATTGAATGGGCTATCGCAACGGCGATGTCTCAGCAGGGAATAGAAAGTGCGCGAGGCCCGAGAACAGTAGACGAGATAATTGATTCTATTTGGTCTACAGATGAAGCTACGAGGTTTCTGAATATGTGCTTCGAAGTTCCATCGCTTATGACTTACGACGAAATGAGACTATGGGATACTATCGTGCTAAGTCCTGATTTTTGGACTACGCCACAAGCGACGGAATACCGAAATCACCTAAGTGAATTTATAGTGCGCGACCATTGGGATAAGCTAAAAGAGCACGTGGATAAATTCAAGAACTCACCATCAGTTGTTCCTTATAGCACGATCCCTTTCTAGAACTTTTAGATAAGTTCGACGGCTGCCGCCTTGCTGTCGGGTGCGAGGTGAGCGTAGCGCAGGGTCATCTTGATGTCAGAGTGTCCCAGCAAGTCGCGTACCGTGTTCAGCGGTACGCCGGCCATCACCAGGCGCGATGCGAAGTCGTGACGCATATCGTGCCATCGGAATCCGGTTATCTCGGCGCGCTCTAGCAGCCCAAGCCACGAACTTTTAACGTCTTCAAGACGACCGCCATCTGCTGAAGGGAATACATATCCCGATTTCTTTTTGGATTGCTTTTGCCATTCTTGTAGGGCTTCTAGGGCTTCCTTGTTTAATGGGATGTGGCGCGTCTCGATAGTTTTGGTTGTGTCTCCTATGACTGTAAGTGTTTTTGTAGAAAAGTTGACTCTTGGCCATTCGAGATTGAAAAGCTCTCCGCGCCTGATTCCAGTATTTAGCGAAACTAGCACCATTGGTTTTAAATGGTCGGTGAACATTCGATCGGCCAATGACGGGAGCATTTTTCTCCCTCTATCCGCTCGCCATCTATTGGCGCTTTCTCGATCTGTCCGGGCGTCATCCTGCCGCGCGTCTAGGGCTTTGCGCAGTTGCCGGTTCTCGTCGGCGCTCAGGTAGCGCACCACCCCCTTGCTGTCGACTTTCAATTGCTTGAGCTTGGCCATGGGGTGGTCCATGATGATCCCCCACTCTACGGCCCGGCTGAACACGCCGCTGATGCTGCCCATCTTGCGATTCACCGTTGCCGGCTTGTTGCCGGCCTGCAGCCAGGTCGTGCGGATCTGTTCCAGGTCACGGCCGGTGATCGCATCGATGCGCTGAGGCATGATGGTGTTGAAGTTCTTGGTCAGGGTGTGTGCGGTCTTCTCGTGGCCGCGGTGGTGCGCCTTGAACCAGGGCAGATAGGCGTCAGCGATGAATTCGCGCAGGGAGGGTAGGGTGGCACCTCGGCGCCCCTGCGAGACGGCCGTGGGCTCGCCGTGCTTGCGTGCCTCAGCAAGGTACTGGGTCGCCTCCTGGCGCGCCTGCTCGAGAGTCAGGATGCCTACCCGGCCAAGGGTCTTTTTGCGGCCCCGGGCCCAGGTAACGACATAGGACCTCGCCCCCGCGGCGGTCAAGCGCACGAACAGTCCGGTGATGGTGGTGTCGTGCACTTCGTACTCGCGTCCGGTGACCTGCAGGCCGGCCAGCAACTTGGCGGTGAGCTTTCCCTTCACTTCGTCCCCGTGGGTGTAATATGGGTGCAGAAATGAATATACGGCGGTGTCTGGTAGGACGCAACCGGACGAAAAACCTAGCAAATACGGGCGAAGGCCAGTGGCTTCGAGAGTGGAAAAGGCCCTCCTAAGGGGAAGGTTGCAGGTTCAAATCCTGCCTGGGACACCATCCGATCCATCCATGCCTCTCCATCGATACAGCCGACCCCTGGCCGTTTGAGCCATGGCGCGGAGTCGGCTGCCGTCGGATTTCAGCGATACACGGGATACGCCTCGCACAACCGGTCCACCTGACGGCACACCTCGCTGTGCACTTCGGTGTCGTCCGGCGCGTGCAGCAGGTCGGCGATCAGCTGTGCAAGCAACCTGGCCTGTTCGAGCCCCATGCCACGGGTAGTGATGGCCGGGGTGCCGATGCGGATGCCGCTGGTGATCGTCGGGGCCTGCGGGTCGTTGGGGATGGCGTTCTTGTTGAGGGTGATGCGCGCGCTTTCCAGCAGCGCCTCGGCGGCCTTGCCGGTGAGCCCCAGGGGTTGCAGGTCGACCAGGAACATGTGGCAGTCGGTACCGTCGGAAACGATGCGCAGGCCGCGTTCGGTGAGCACCTGGGCCATGCCCCTGGCATTCTCGATCACCCGCGCCTGATAGCGACGGAAGTCCTCCGTATCCGCCTCGTGGAAGGCGACGGCCTTGGCGGCGATCGCATGCATCAGCGGGCCGCCCTGATACATCGGGAAGATCGCCTTGTCGAGCGCGGCGGCGTGCTCCTGGCGGGCCAGGATCAACCCGCCACGGGGGCCGCGCAGGGTCTTGTGGGTGGTGGAGGTGACGATGTCGGCGTAGGGCACTGGCGATGGGTAGAGCCCTGCGGCGATCAGGCCGGCATAGTGGGCCATGTCGACCATCAGGTAGGCGCCGACTTCATCGCACAGGGCGCGAAACCGGGCAAAGTCGATGTGTCGCGCATAGGCCGATGCCCCGGCGATGATCAGCTTCGGGCGGTGGGTGCGGGCGAGGCGCTCGAGTTGTTCGTAGTCGAGGGTTTCGCTCTCGGGGTTGACGCCGTAGGTCACGGCGTTGAACCACTTGCCGGAGAAGTTCACCTTGGCCCCATGGGTGAGGTGGCCGCCGTCAGCCAGGGCCATGCCGAGCAGGGTGTCTCCCGGTTGCAGCAGTGCCAGCATCGCCGCCTGGTTGGCCTGCGAGCCCGAGTGGGGCTGGACGTTGGCGTATTCAGCGCCGAACAGCGCGCAGGCACGTTCGATGGCCAGCGACTCGATTTCGTCGACCACCTGGCAGCCGCCGTAGTAGCGCCGGCCAGGGTAGCCTTCGGCATATTTGTTGGTCAGCACCGAGCCTTGGGCTTCGAGCACCGCGCGGCTCACGTAGTTCTCCGAGGCGATCAGTTCGATATGGATTTCCTGGCGGAAGCGTTCGCGGGAAATCAGTCGGGCAATGTTGGCGTCACGGGTTTCCAGGTTCATGGCGTTCCCTTCAGGAGGCAATGGCGGCGGCTGGCGTCTGCCAGGCAGCCGCAGGGGAGGAGGCGTTGGTGGCGGGCAAGTAGATCGAGGTGTCCTTCAGGCCGCTGCCGGTAATCAGCAGCACGGCGCTTTCGCGGCTGCCGGGGTGTTGTTCGGCGTACTGCAGCAGGCCGGCATAGCTGCTGGCGGCGCCGGCCTCGGGGAAGATCCCGGTGCGTGCCGCCAGTCGCGAGGCCGCCTGGACGATGGCCGTGTCGTCGACACAGAGGAATGCGCCTTCGCTGTCGCGTACCGCACGCAATGCCTTGAGGCGGTCGCGGGGGAAGGCCACGTTGATGCTGCTCGCCAGGCTTGCCGGCGGGCGTTTCTCTACCTGGTCGAGGGCGGTGCCGCTGGACCAGGCGCGGTACATGAAGTTGCTCTCCCTGGCCTGCACCCCCATCAGCCGAGGCATGCGCTCGATCCAGCCAAGCTTGAGCAGGTCCAGGAAGCCCTTGTGCACCGCGCCGAGGATGCAGCCGTTGCCGACCGGTACGAAGATCAGGTCGGGTACTTGCCAGCCCAGCTGCTCGCAAATTTCGAAGGCGACGGTCTTCTTGCCCTCGGTCATGTACGAGTTGATGCCGGTGGTGCGGTTGTACCAGCCATTGCTTTCGCAGGCGCTGCGGCATTGTTCGAAGGCTTCGTCGTAGGCGCCGTCGACCAGGATCACCTCGGCGCCATAGCCGATCATCTGGGCCAGTTTTTCCCGTGGGGTGGTGCGGGGGATGAAGATCACATTGTGCAAGCCGCGCTCGGCGCTCATGCCGGCGAGGGCGGACGCGGCGTTGCCGGTGCTGGCCACCGCCACCGTGCTGGCGCCGCTTTCCAGGGCCAGGGCCACCGCCAAGGCGCTGGCACGGTCCTTCAGCGAGCCGGTGGGCTGGCGGGACTCGTCCTTGACCCAGACTTTCATGCCGCTACCGGGCTCGAGCAGGCCCGGGCGTTCATACAGGGGTGTGCTGCCGACCAGCAGCCGTGGCACATAGCGCTCGCTGCCCAGCGGCAGCAGCGCGCGGTAGCGCCACATGCCCAGCCCGGCCTGGGCCGCCAGCCCGTCGCGGTCGCATTCCCGGCGCACGCTGTCGTAGTCGTAGAGGGTGTCGAGGGCGCCATCGGTACGGCAATGAGGGCAGAAGTATTCGACCTGGTAGGGCGCGTAGCGGGTGCCGCAGGTGATGCATTGCAAAACGAAGGGCGTGCAAAGGCGGTCCATTGCGTGTCCTCGCGCAGAAGAAGGGGAAGGAGGGGCGGCGCCGTCTGCATGACGGCGCCGCGGGCGCGGGTCAGCGCGGTGGCAGTGCCATGATCGCGTCGATCGCCACCAGGGTGCCGCGGGCCAGGGCGCTGGCGCCGGCGGTGGTGCGTGCCGGGTAGGGCTTGCTGAAATAGGCTTCCATCACCCGGTTGAGGGTAGGGAATTCGCTGAGGTCGGTGATGAAGGCGGTGACTTTGACCACATTGGCCAGGCTGCCACCGCTGGCCTCGGTCATGGCCTTGAGGTTGTCCAGGGTTTGGCGCAGCTGGCCTTCGAAGTCCTTGGCCAGTACTTCGTTGGAGATGGGTTCGACCGGTGTCTGTGCGGAGAGGTAGACGGTGTCGCCGACGCGAATGGCCTGGGAGTAGGTGCCCAGGGGGAAGGGTGCCTGGTCGGTGTAGATGACGTTGTCATCGGTGAGGAACGGCTGGGTTTGGCTGGCCTGGGCGTGGGCGGTGCTTTGCATGGTGTTCACTCCTTGTGATGGCATTTGTTTTTGTGTGGGTGGATCAGTGCAGTTGGGCGACCTCGGTCACGCGGCGCGTGGCGAAGGTCGGGGTGCGGCAGCGCTCGGGGGAAAACGGCGCATAGTCGAGGCCGCGTGCGGCGAGGTCTGCCGGCATCGGCAGGCCCAGCGCGCTGTGGCAGCACAGGCGCGACAGCGCCGGTGCGGTCTGGATGCCATAGCCGCCGAGGGCGGCGAGCCAGACGAAGGCGGGTTGCTGCGGGTCGACGCCGACCACCGGGGTGCGATCGGCGACGAAATTGCGCAAGCCGGCCCAGCGGTTGACGATGCGCTTGGGGCGCAGTTGAGTGGTTTGTTCCAGGCGATCGAGGGTGATGGCCAGGTCCAGTTCCTCGGGCTGCGCGTCGCAGGGCGCGGAGGGCGTCTCGTCACAGGGGGAGACGATCAGGCGGCCGGCCTCGGGCTTGATGAAGATGTCTTCGTCCAAGGTGCCCAGGTAAGGGGTGTTGTGCACCTCGCAATGGGGGTCGACAACCAACACGGTACGGCGCAGGGCCTGCAGGCCAATCGCCGGCACCTCGCAACGCTCGGCGCAGGTGTCCGCCCAGCTGCCGGCGGCATTGACGATCAGTCGGGCGTGCAAGGTGCTGCCATCACCGCAGAGCAGGCGCCACACCCCATCCCGGTGTTGGGCGCCGAACAGCTCGCAGTCACGGCGTACCTCGCCGCCACGCTGGCGCAGGCCGGTGAGGTAGGCACCGTGGATGGCGTGCACGTCGAGGTCGAAGGCCCCAGGTTCGTGGATGCCGGCGCTCCAACGCCCGGGGGCCAGATAGGGTGCGAGCGCCATCACGTGCGCGGCATCGACCCAGCACGCGTCGGGCACATGCTGGCGCACCGCTTCGAAGCGATTGCGCAGTTGATCCTCACGTTCGTGAGTGGCGACGATCAGCGCTCCGCGTGGCGACCACAGGGGTGTGCTCGCCAGTCCGGGCGGTGGAGCTTCGAAAAAGCCGCGGGAGGCGCAGGTCAGTGCACGGATATGTTGGTTGCCGTAGCTTTCCATGGAGATGGCCGCCGACCGGCCCGTGGTGTGGTAGGCCAGCTGGCGCTCACGTTCGAGCAGGCAGACACGGCCATGTTCAGCGAGTTGATAAGCGACCGAGACACCGGCGATACCGCCCCCGACGACAACGAAATCGAAGCTCTGGCTCATGATGCGCGCGCCTCCTGGCGTTGGCTGGCTTTGCCCGGGCGGCTGTAGCTCAGGGCGAAGTGGGCGACGAGCCCGAATATCAACCCCCAGAAGGCGGCGGCGAGGCCGAGGAAGCTCATTCCCGATGCGGTGACCAGGAAGGTGATCAGGGCAGGTTCGCGCTGCTTCTCGTCGGCCATTGCTCCGGTGAGGCCGTTGGCGATGGCGCCGAACAGGGCGAGGCCGGCGAGGGCGGCGATCAGCTCCTTGGGCAATGCGGAGAACACCGAGGCCAGGGTCGCGCCGAAGGTGCCCATCAGCAGGTAGAACGCGCCGCAGGCAATCCCGGCGATATAGCGCTTGTCCGGGTTTTCATGGGCTTCACGGCCGGTGCAGATGGCGGCGGTGATCGCTGCCAGGTTGACGCCGTGGCAAGCGAAGGGCGCCATCAGCAACGAACCGATGGCGGTGACCGACACGATCGGCCGGGCCGGGGTCTGGTAGCCGGAGGTGCGCAGTACGGCAATCCCAGGTACCGACTGGCCGGTGAGCGACACCAGGGCCAGCGGCAGCCCGATGTTGACGATGGCGTGCCAGTTCCATTCCGGGGCCGTCCAGACCGGCACGGTCATCTCCAGCACCAGCGCCTGGCTGTTCAGTTGGCCCAGCCCGGCGGCCAGCGCACAGCCGACGATCAGTACCGACAGGATCGCATAGCGTGGCGAAAGGCGCTTGAACACCAGGTAGGCCACCAGCATCGACAGCACCAGCAGCGGCTGGACGCGAATCGAGCTGAACAGCTCGGCGCCGAAGCGGAACAGGATACCGGCCAGCATGGCGGCGGCGATGGCCTTGGGCAGACGGTTCATGAGGCGGTCGAAGGCCCCGCTCAATGCAACCACGGTAATCAGCAGCGAGGCGACGATATAGGCGCCGACCGCCTGTGCCAGGGACACGGTTGGCAACATCGACACCAGCAGGGCGGCGCCGGGGGTCGACCAGGCGGTGATCACCGGTACCCGCAGTTTCCAGCTGAGCAGCAGGCCGGTCAGGCCGCTGCCGATGGAAATCGCCCAGATCCACGAGGCGGTGACCTCGTTGCTCAGCTGCGCCTGGTGGGCGGCCTGGAACACGATGATCAAGGGGCCGGCGTAGGAGATGATCACCGCGATGAGGCCGGCGACCAGCGCTGAGAGTGAAAAGTCCTTTCTGATGGTGTCCATGGTGCGTCCGGATTGTTGGCTCGTGGATGATTGATTCGATTGAGTCGAATGCGATTGACTCTATATCGATGCATTGATTTGTTTCAATAGGCTCAATGCAAAATCTCGCGTTTTAGTGGGCAGGCGTAGGTCGAAAGCCTTGTGGCGTTTATCAGATCGAGCGCCGCCCGCGCGGCGCATCGCGGATGAATCCGCTCCCACAGGTTTGTTCCGGGCCAGTTCGGCACGACACGGTATGTCGGTAGGCGCCAAGGCTGGCAACCATGGCCTCACAGGTGCGGCACGTTGCAATAGAAGTAGGAGCGGATTCATCCGCGATGCGCCGCGCGGGCGGCGCTCGATCTGGAGAACACTGAAGGGCTACCGGCTGAAAGCGTTGGCTCCAAGAGGGCTCCGAGTGACCCAATGTGAGCCTTATCACACACGTTGGATACAATTTGAATCGCTTAATGGATCGACTCAAGTCATGTGATATGATCAAAATACAATCATTTACCACTCGGTAGCCGTCTCATGTGGGTTCCTCAGATCAGCGAAAGCAACCAGCCAATGTACCTGTCCATCGCCGATGCGCTGGCCCGGGACATCGCCAGCGGGACGCTCAAGCGCGGCGAGCGCCTGCCAACCCTGCGTGAGCTGGCCGCTGCCCTGGACGTGACCCCCGGCACCATCAGCCGTGCCTACATCGAGGCCTCGCGCCGAGGGCTGGCGCAAGGCGAAGTGGGCCGTGGCACCTACGTGCTCGACCGGATCAGCGACAAGGCCGACGAGCGTTCCGCCGCCAAGCCCGTGCAACGGCCACTGTTCACCACGGCAAGTTCGCCACGCGCCGAAGAACTCGACCTGTCGATCATCAAGCCCTACGGCGAGACCTTGCAGTACTGGCTGCGCAACGCGTTGGTCGAACTGGCCAACGCCAGCCACCTCGACCAGGCACTCGACTACACCCCCGATGGCGGCCATCCCCTGCACCGTGAAGCCGGCGCCCAGTGGCTGCGGCACTGGCTGCCGGGCGCGCAGTGGCAGCAGGTGGTCATCACCAGTGGCGCCCAGCACGGCCTGATGGTGGCAATCAGTGCCCTGACCGAAGCCGGCAACCTGGTGCTGTGCGAGTCGCTGTGCTACCCGGGCATCATCTCGGTTGCCCATGGGCTTGGCCGGCGCTTGCGTGGTGTGCCCATGGACGAGGAAGGGATCATCCCCGAGGCCCTGCGCGAAATCTGCCAGCGCGAGAAACCGGCGATGCTGGTCTGTGTGGCTACCTGCCAGAACCCGACCACCGCGATCATGTCCAACGCCCGACGGGCACAGATTGCCGCGTTGGCCGAAGAGTTCGACTTCCTGCTGCTCGACGATGACATCTACGGCTTCCTGGCCACCGACGCCGACACCCGGCCACTGAGCACCTTCGCCCCGGACCGCTCGATCTACCTCACCAGCCTGTCCAAGTCAGTGCTGCCGGCGCTGCGCATCGGCTACCTGTACAGCCCGCCGAAGCTGCTGTCGCGCTTGACCTCCATGGTGCGCAGCACGGTATGGATGCCTTCTCCGCTGACTGCGCAGCTGGCCAGCCATGTCATTGGCGAAGGCCTCGACAGCCAGTTGATCCGCATGCACCGGGCAGAAGCTGCCGCACGCCAGGCGATTGCCAGCGAAGTGTTCGGTACCGGCGTGTTGCGCAGCCAACCCCATGGTTACCACGTCTGGCTGAATCTGCCGGAACAGTGGCGCAGTGACGAGTTCGCCTTGTTGGCGCGGGCCAATGGCGTGATCGTCATGAGTGGCAGCCAATTCCAGGTGGAGCGCAGCGGGGATCCGCGAGGGGTGAGGGTGGTGCTGATGTCGCCCACCAGCCAGGAGGAATTGCGTTTTGCCCTGACACAGCTGGCCAGCTTGCTCGAGTCGGGCGACCCGAAGCGCTTCTATTGAATGATGCGGCCCGCCTGGTGACGGGCCACGATCAGGCACTCAGAGTTCGGCTGTTTTCAGCTTCTCAGCATCCCGTGCGCGGGTTGGCGTGGCGGCCAGCTCGCTGTTCAGATTACCCGTGGCCTGGGCCCGCAGCGCCTGCTGCTCGAGCTTGGCCTGGGCTTTCTCTTTCACGTCGTCCTGAATGCGTCGGACGATCTGTTCATCGATCTTCGCTTTTTGTTCCGGTGGCAGCGCGTTGTACTCCTCCTCCGTCAGGCCCATTTCCTGGAGGAACTTCTCCTTGATCTTCTCCGCTGGCGACTTGGCCATGTAGTCGTGGAAGTCCTGCGCTGCCGTGGATTCCTCTTGCTTGCCCACGCTGGCCTGCTGGCGGGCGGCAGCGTCGGGGTTCTGCAGCATGACCATGAGCTTGGCGAAGGCTTCCTTGCGGTTGTCTTCGGCGTTCTGCTGCGAAGCACTGCCCTGGCTGTTCTGTTGCGCCGCGGTGTTGCCGGTTGCCGCAACCTGAAACGATGGCATGAAGGCGACCGGCGCCTGTTCGCTGCCGGTGCGGTTCTGGGGTTGCACGGCGGGCTGCCAGCCCAGGCCGGTTGGGGTGATCAGCATGTCTCCTCCTTGGATTGTCCGAAACGGTACGACGAAGGTGGCAAAAGCTGTGCCAGTGCGTGCAGGCGAGTAAAACAGGCCGCCTGGGCCGATCCATCAGTCGGCCGCTGGGAACAGGCTTGCCTTTAAGGGGCACAGGATTGCCGGGAGCGGCAACTATCGGGTCGCCGAACAAAAAAATGCCCGCAGCGCCTGGCGGCGCGGCGGGCCAAATCGGCTGGTGCCGCTTCAGTGTCTAGATATGCAGCGCATGGCCGAGGGCACGCAGCGCAGCCTCTTGCACGGCCTCGCCCAGGGTCGGGTGGGCGTGGATGGTGCCGGCGATGTCTTCCAGGCGCGCGCCCATTTCCAGCGATTGGGCAAAGGCTGTGGACAGCTCCGAGACCGCCACACCCACGGCCTGCCAACCCAGGATCAGATGGTTGTCACGGCGGGCCACCACGCGCACGAAACCGCTTTTCGACTCCAGGCTCATGGCTCGGCCGTTGGCGGCGAAGGGGAATTGCGCGACGAGGCAGTCCACGCCTTGCTGGCTGGCCTGCTCCGGGGTCTGGCCGACCACCACCACTTCCGGGTCGGTGAAGCACACGGCGGCGATGGCGCTCGGTTCGAAACGCCGCGCCTTGCCGGCGATGATCTCGGCGACCATCTCGCCCTGGGCCATGGCCCGGTGCGCCAGCATCGGTTCGCCGGCCACGTCGCCGATGGCCCAGACGTTGCGCATGCTGGTTTGGCAGCGCTCGTCGATGGCGATGGCGGCGCCGTTCATCTTCAGGTCCAGGCCTTCCAGGCCGAAGCCTTTGGTGCGTGGGCGGCGGCCCACGGCCACCAGTACCTGGTCGGCCTCCAGGCGCAGTTGCCCGCCCTGGCCATCGCTGGCCAGCAGGCAGCCGTCGGTATAGCCCTCGACGCTGTGCCCCAGGTACAGCGCAATACCAAGCTTCTTGATCGAGTCCGCCACCGGCGCGGTGAGTTCGGCGTCGTAGGTAGGCAGGATGCGCTCGCGCGCCTCCACCACGCTGACCTTGGCGCCGAGCTTGCGGTAGGCAATGCCCAGTTCCAGGCCGATATAGCCGCCACCGACCACCACCAGGTGCTGGGGCAGTGCCTTGGGCGCCAGGGCTTCGGTGGACGAAATGATCGGCCCGCCGATCGGCAGCATCGGCAGTTCGACGCTGCTGGAGCCCGTGGCCAGCAGCAGGTGTTCGCACTGGATGCGCTGGCCATCGACTTCGACGCTCTTGCCGTCGAGGATACTCGCCCAGCCGTGGATCACCTTCACGCCGTGTTTCTTCAACAGTGCGGCGACACCGCTGGTGAGGCGGTCGACGATGCCGTCCTTCCACTCGACGCTGCGGGTGATGTCCAGGCGTGGCGAGGCCACGCTGATACCCAGCGGCGACGGTTCGGTGAAGCGGCTGGCCTGGTGGAACTGCTCGGCCACATGGATCAGCGCCTTGGAGGGAATGCAGCCGATGTTCAGGCAGGTGCCGCCCAGCGCCTGGCCTTCGACCAGCACGGTGGGAATGCCCAGCTGCCCGGCGCGGATGGCGGCCACGTAGCCGCCGGGGCCGCCGCCGATGATCAGCAGGGTGGTGTTGATGAGTTCTTGCATGATCACTCCACGAACAGGCAGGCAGGCTGTTCCAGCAGGCCGCGCACAGCCTGGATGAACAGGGCGGCGTCCATGCCGTCGACCACGCGATGGTCGAAGGAGCTGGACAGGTTCATCATCTTGCGCACGACGATCTGGCCGTCGATCACCATCGGCCGTTCGACCATGCGGTTGACACCGACGATCGCCACTTCCGGGGTGTTGACCACCGGCGTGCTGACGATGCCGCCGAGGGCGCCGAGGCTGGTCAGGGTGATGGTCGAGCCGGACAGCTCTTCACGGGTGGCCTTGTTGTTGCGCGCGGCATGGGCGACGCGGGCGATCTCGCTGGCATTGCTCCACAGGCTGCCGGCTTCGGCGTGGCGCAGTACCGGCACCATCAGGCCGTTGTCACCTTGCGTGGCGATGCCCACATGCACCGCGCCGTGGCGGGTGATGACCTGGGCTTCGTCGTCGTAGGTGGCGTTGATCTGCGGGAAGTCGCGCAGGGCGACGACCATGGCGCGCACCAGGAACGGCAGCAGGGTCAGCTTGCCGCGGCTGTCGCCGTGCTTGGCGTTGAGCTGCTGGCGCAGGGCTTCCAGGTTGGTGACGTCGATTTCCTCGACGTAGCTGAAGTGGGCGACGCGGCGCTTGGCGTCCTGCATGCGCTGGGCGATCTTGCGACGCAGGCCGATCACCGGCACCTGCTCGCTGTCGGTGCGCTTGCCATAGCCGCCCGGCGCCTGGCCGGCGCTGGTCTGTGGCTTGCTGATGAAGGCGTCGAGGTCTTCGTGCAGGATGCGCCCGGCCGGACCGCTGCCATGCACGTAGCGCAGTTCGATGCCGGCATCCAGGGCGCGCTTGCGCACGGCGGGCGAGGCCAGCGGTTTATCGTGGGCCTCACGCGGCACAATAGGGGCGGCGGTGTGGCTGGTGGTTGCCTGCGGCTGTGCCTCGAGGCGCACCTCGGGCTTGGCTTCGGCTTTGACTGGCGTGGGCTGCGGTTCGGCCGGCTTGGCCTGAGGCGTGTCGACATGGTTGCCGCTGCCTTCGACCTCGATGCGGATCAGCTCGCTGCCGACCGCCATCACTTCACCTGGCTGGCCGCCCAGGGCCAATACCTTGCCGCTGACCGGCGAAGGGATTTCCACGGTGGCCTTGTCGGTCATGACATCGGCCACCACCTGGTCCTCGGCGATCACATCGCCGACCTTGACGAACCATTCCACCAACTCGACCTGCGCGATGCCTTCGCCAATGTCCGGCATCTTGATGACGTGCGTGCCCATTCAGACCTCCATGACCCGTTTCAATGCCGCGCCTACCCGCGAAGGGCCTGGGAAGTAAGCCCATTCCTGTGCGTGGGGGTAGGGGGTGTCCCAGCCGGTGACGCGCTCGATCGGCGCCTCGAGGTGATGGAAGCAGTGCTCCTGGACCAGCGACACCAGTTCGGCGCCGAAACCGCAGGTGCGGGTGGCTTCGTGCACGACCACGCAACGGCCGGTCTTCTTCACCGACGCGACGATGGTCTCCAGGTCCAGTGGCCACAGGCTGCGCAGGTCGATGACCTCGGCATCGACGCCGGACTCCTCGGCGGCCACCTGCGAGACATACACGGTGGTGCCGTAGGTCAGCACAGTGACGTCGTTGCCGGGGCGGGTGATCGCCGCCTTGTCCAGCGGCACGCTGTAGTAGCCATCGGGCACGGCGCTGTGCGGGTGCTTGGCCCACGGCGTTACCGGGCGGTCGTGGTGGCCGTCGAACGGGCCGTTGTACAGGCGCTTGGGCTCGAGGAAGATCACCGGGTCGTCGCATTCGATCGAGGCGATCAGCAGGCCCTTGGCGTCGTAAGGGTTGGAGGGCATCACGGTGCGCAGGCCGCAGACCTGGGTGAACATCGCCTCCGGGCTCTGGCTGTGGGTCTGGCCGCCGTAGATGCCGCCACCGCAAGGCATGCGTAGCGTGAGCGGGGAGATGAACTCGCCGGCCGAGCGATAACGCAGGCGCGCCATCTCCGAGACGATCTGGTCGGAGGCGGGGTAGAAGTAGTCGGCGAACTGGATCTCGACCACCGGGCGCAGGCCATAGGCGCCCATGCCCACGGCGGTGCCGACGATGCCGCTCTCGGAGATCGGCGCGTCGAACACGCGGGACTTGCCGTACTTGGTCTGCAAGCCCTCGGTGCAGCGGAACACGCCGCCGAAGTAGCCAACGTCCTGGCCATAGACCACCACGTTGTCATCGCGCTCGAGCATGACATCCATGGCCGAGCGCAGGGCCTGGATCATGGTCATGGTGGTGGTGGACATGGCGTTTTCCAGATGGATGCTGTTGTTGTGATCGTTCATCTCAGACCCCCAGTTCCTGGCGCTGACGGCGCAGGTGGTCGGGCATTTCCTTGTACACGTCCTCGAACATCGAGGCGGCGCTGGGGATATGGCCATTGCTCAGGGTGCCGAACTGCTCGGCGTCCTTCTGCGCCTTGATCACCTCGGCCTCGAGCTCCGCGCTGACGGCCTGGTGTTCGTCCTCGGACCAGTGCCCGGCCTTGATCAGGTGCTGCTTCAGGCGCGCGATCGGGTCGCCCAGCGGGAAGTGGCTCCAGTCGTCGGCGGGGCGGTACTTGGACGGGTCGTCCGAGGTCGAGTGCGGGCCGGCGCGGTAGGTGACCCATTCGATCAGCGTCGGGCCCAGGCCACGGCGGGCGCGTTCGGCGGCCCAGCGCGAGGCGGCGTAGACCGCGATGAAGTCGTTGCCGTCGACCCGCAGCGAGGCGATGCCGCAGCCCACGCCACGGCCGGCGAAGGTGGTCGACTCGCCCCCGGCGATGGCCTGGAAGGTGGAGATCGCCCACTGGTTGTTGACCACGTTGAGGATCACCGGGGCGCGGTAGACGTGGGCGAAGGTCAGTGCGGTGTGGAAGTCGGACTCGGCGGTGGCGCCGTCGCCGATCCAGGCCGAGGCGATTTTCGTATCGCCCTTGATCGCCGAGGCCATGGCCCAGCCGACCGCCTGCACGAACTGGGTGGCCAGGTTGCCGCTGATGGTGAAGAAGCCGGCCTCGCGCACCGAGTACATGATCGGCAGCTGGCGGCCCTTGAGTGGGTCGCGGGTGTTGGAGAGCAACTGGCAGATCATCTCCACCAGCGACACCTCGCGAGCCATCAGGATGCTCTGCTGGCGGTAGGTGGGGAAGCACATGTCGCTGCGGTTCAGGGCCAATGCCTGACCGCTGCCGATGGCTTCCTCGCCCAGGCTCTGCATGTAGAAGGACATTTTCTTCTGGCGCTGGGCAACCACCATGCGGCTGTCGAAGATGCGCGTCTTGAGCATGGCGCGCATGCCTTGGCGCAGCACCTCGGGGGCGATGCCTTCGGCCCACGGGCCGACGGCGTTGCCGTGCTCGTCGAGCACGCGCACGAGGCTGCCGGAGAGGTCGGCGGTATCGGCGGGTTCGACATCGATCGGGGGTTTACGGACTTGACCCGCGTCGTTCAGGCGCAGGTAGGAGAAATCGGTCTGGCAGCCTGGCCGGCCTGTAGGCTCGGGCACATGCAGGCGCAGGGGGGCGTACTCGTTCATGCTTTTTACGCTCGCTCGAATGTTGTTTTTGTGAGCTTTGAAGCGGCCGCCGCTGAGTACCGGCTTGTGACTGGCAAGTCAGCGTCTTTTACATCATAGGGGGACGGCGGGAGAATTTTTCTCTCAAGTTCGTTGCGTTTGTTCGGCGGCGCAGATAAACATTCCGTACAAACACAAAAACCAGGTGAATTTGTCTCATGCGCAAACTGGATCGCACCGATATCGGCATCCTCAACAGCCTGCAGGAAAACGCGCGGATCACCAACGCGGAGCTGGCGCGTTCGGTCAATCTCTCGCCCACGCCCTGTTTCAACCGGGTCAAGGCCATGGAGGAGCTGGGGGTGATTCGCCAGCAGGTGACGTTGCTGGCGCCCGAGGTGCTGGGGCTGGACGTGAATGTGTTCATCCATGTCAGCCTGGAAAAACAGGTGGAGCAGTCGCTGCACCGTTTCGAGGAGGAGATCGCGGAGCGGCCGGAGGTGATGGAGTGCTACCTGATGACCGGTGACCCGGATTATCTGCTGCGGGTGTTGCTGCCGAGTATCCAGGCGCTGGAGCGGTTTCTCGACTACCTGACGCGGTTGCCGGGGGTGGCGAACATTCGTTCAAGCTTTGCCCTTAAGCAGGTGCGCTACAAGACCGCGTTGCCGTTGCCGGCCAATGGCATGACGTTGCGTGAGCAGTAACCTGTATCTCGCCGACTACACGGCCTTTGTAGGCGCGAAAGGGCTGCGTTGCGGCCCCAGGGTTTCAGCGGTGAGCAAACATCGCAGGGGCCGCCTTGCGGCCCTTTCGCGGCACAAGGCCGCTCCTACAGGATGCTGTGAAAGGCTGGGTGCTTGATATTTTAAACACCCCAGGCCTATGTTGTGCTCGTCGCCATTCCCGGCATGCGAAAACAACAAGAAGGACAGCGTCATGACGACCGAAGGCCCACGCAACCAGGCAGAGTCCCTGAAGGGCATCGACGAGATCGAATGTGTCACCCCGGACCTCAATGGCGTTCCACGCGGCAAGGTGATGACCGCCGAGGGCTTTCTCGAGGGTCGGCGCCTGCAGATGGCGCGTGGTGTGCTGTTGCAATGCATCATGGGTGGCTATCCGCCGGCCAGGTTCTACGGCAGCGACGACGGTGACCTGGCGCTGGTGGCCGCGCCAAGCCAGATCCATCGCCTGCCCTGGAGCGACGAGCCTCGCGCCCTGGCCATTTGTGATGCGGTGGAACTCGATGGCACGCCTTCGGGGCTGTCCAGTCGCGGCCAGCTCAAGGCAGTGATCGCCCGTTACGCAGAGCGTGGCTTGGCGCCGGTGGTCGCCACCGAGCTCGAGTTCTTCGTCTTTGCACCGAACAACGACCCAAGCCAACCGTTCCAGCCACCGCTGGGCAAGGACGGCCGTCGGGAAATGGGCCATTCGGCCTTCAGTGTCAGCTCCAATAATGGCCTGCGGCCTTTCTTCAATGAGGTGTACCGTTGCATGGCGGCACTGGGTCTGCCCCGCGACACCTTCATGCACGAGATGGGTGTCAGCCAGTTCGAGATCAACCTGCTGCACGGCGACCCGCTGCTGCTGGCCGACCAGACCTTCCTGTTCAAGCACCTGCTCAAGGAGGTGGCGCTGCGTCACGGGCTGACCGTGGTGTGCATGGCCAAGCCGCTGGCGCATACCCCCGGCAGTTCGATGCACATTCACCAGAGCCTGGTGGACATCGCCACCGGGCGCAATGTGTTCAGCGACGAGCAGGGCAGGACGACCGATACCTTCCACCATTTCATCGGCGGCCTGCAGGCGTGCCTGGCCGACTTCACCGTGCTGTTCGCGCCCAACGTCAACTCTTACCAGCGCCTGTGCCACCCCTACGCATCGCCCAACAATGCCTGCTGGTCCGAGGACAACCGTGCGGCCGGGTTGCGCATTCCGGCCAGTTCACCGGTGGCGCGACGGGTCGAGAACCGTTTGCCGGGCGCTGACGCCAACCCTTACCTGGCCATCGCCGCCAGCCTGGCTGCGGGCTTGCATGGCATCGAGCGGCAGATCGCTCCGGCACCAGCGATCCAGGGTGAATTCGAGGTGCCGGAGCACCTGAGCCTGCCTTGCACCTTGCATGCGGCGCTGGAGCGCCTCAAGCGCAGTGAGCTGGCGCGGGAATTGTTCGGCCGGGAGTTCATCGAAGGCTACATCGCCACCAAGACCCTGGAGCTGACCGATTTCTTCGACGAGATCACACCTTGGGAGCGGCGCGTGCTGGCGGCACAGGCCTGAGCGCGACACGACCCCCTCTGGATGCGCCCTCGGCGGCCACTTTCACCGCCGGGGGCCTGCGTCGCGACGGATTTGCCCTTATGCTTGGCTGCAACCCAACGCCACCTGATCAAGGAGCTTGACGGGACGTATGCGAAACATCTGGAAGCCGTTTCAGTCGCTGTACTTCGCCGCCCTGATGATGCTGATCGGCTCGGGCTTGCTCAGCACCTACCTGGCGCTGCGCCTGGCCGCGGATCATGTCGACAGCCTGTGGGTCGGTGCGCTGATGGCGGCCAACTACTTCGGCCTGGCGGTCGGTGGCAAGGTAGGGCACCGGTTGATCGGTCGGGTCGGGCATATCCGTGCCTATGCCACCTGTGCCGGCATCGTTGGCGCGGCGGTGCTCGGGCATGGCCTGACCAGTTGGCTGCCGGCCTGGGTCGGGCTGCGGATGATCGTCGGCCTGGGGATGATGTGCCAGTACATGGTCATCGAGAGCTGGCTCAACGAGCAGGCCGACGCCAAGCACCGTGGCGCGGTGTTCAGCGGCTACATGATCGCCTCGTACCTCGGCTTGGTGCTAGGGCAGCTGATCCTTGTCGTGCACCCGCAGTTGGGGCCAGAACTGCTGATGCTGGTCGCCATGTGCTTTGCCCTGTGCCTGGTGCCGGTGGCGATGACCCGGCGCATCCACCCCGCGCCGTTGCGTCCTGCTCCGATGGAGCCGAAGTTCTTCATCAAGCGGGTGCCGCAATCGCTTTCCACGGTGCTCGGCTCGGGCCTGATCGTCGGTTCCTTCTACGGCCTGGCACCGTTGTATGCGGCCACCCAGGGGCTGACCACCGAGCAGATCGGTTTGTTCATGGGTAGCTGCATCTTTGCCGGGCTGGTGGTGCAGTGGCCGTTGGGCTGGCTGTCCGATCGCTATGACCGCGCGGTGTTGATCCGTGGCGCGGCCATTGGCCTGGCGCTGGCTTCGGCGCCCTTGGCGATCCTGCCGGGCGTACCGCTGGAGTTGCTGTTCGCCATCGGTTTCGTCATTTCGCTGCTGCAGTTCTGCCTGTATCCGCTGGCAGTGGCTTTTTCCAACGACCATGTGGAGAGCGAGCGAAGGGTATCGCTCACGGCCATGCTGCTGGTCACTTATGGCGTGGGGGCCTGTATCGGGCCTCTGGCGGCCGGGGTGCTGATGAAAGTGTTCGGGCCGCAGATGCTGTATGCCTTCTTCCTGTTCTTCGCCCTGGTGTTGGTCTGGCGCATTCGGCCCAAGGCGGTCACTGGGCTGCATCAGGTCCAGGACGCGCCGCTGGGCCACGTGGCCATGCCGGCGGCGGGTTCGCCGTTGTCGGCGGCGCTCGATCCGCGGGTCGACGAGCAGACGGTGCAGGAGGTGATGCAGGCGCCGGTGGCGGCGGAGGATACCGAAGAGGACAGTCAACTCAAGGAAGCGGACGACCTTAAAGCTGCTGACTTAGAGCGGAAGCGCTAGCTCCAGTCGTCAGGTTTTTCACGTTAAAAACTTGACTTTGACGTTGTGTGCGGCCACCTTTGCATCATTAGGTCTTCAAGAGAGGTGATGTCGTGAATGTGGCGACTCAGGTCAGGGACTCGATAAAAGAGTTTAAACCGGGGCAGATTTTTGATTGCTCAGAAATTACTGTGTACCAAATAAACCCTACGGCGACGCTTAAGGCGCTCAGTCGTATGGTAGTTGCTGATAAATTAAAAAAAATAAGCAAAGGTCTTTACTATGTACCCAAAAAGGGGATTTTGGGTGAGCTAAGGCCTAGCGATAATGATGTCTTGAAAACCTTGCTTTATAAAGCGGGTAGGCGTACGGGGTATGTGACGGGCGCTGCTCTTTATAATCGAATGGGTCTAAGTACTCAGCAGCCTAAAACCATTGAGGTAGCCACCGCTCGGGCGCGTCAGGTAAAGGATTTTAATAGCTTTAGAGTCAGGCTGGTAGAGGCGCTGGCGCCAGTAGTGGAAACAGATATTCCATGTCTTGAGATTCTTGATGTGTTCAAAGGTATAAAATCGATTCCTGATACTTCTTCGCGTGAAGCGCTGACTCTTATATATCCTCGTGTGCGCGGCTTGAAGGAGTCCGAGGTTGTAAGGATCCAGCGCCTCGCTGCGGAATACTACCCGCCCGTGGTGCGTGCTATTGTAGGGTTGATGGTGGAGAGCTCAGGCGCCAAGGTGCTTGATGATCTACGCTATAGTTTGAATCCTTCGACAGTTTACAACTTGTCGATTAGTCTGGCTGAATGGCCGCTGGCAAGGAGCTGGTATGTAAAATGAAACTTCATGAGGACAAGGATGCGTTCCAAGAATTTGTTCAATTAACTGCTCAATTTATGAGGGTTCCTGAGTCTTACGTTGAAAAGGATTACTGGGTTACGCGGGCTTTGAAAAACCTTAGTGTGCCTGAGATGTCACGGCATATTGTTTTTAAGGGCGGGACTTCTCTCTCCAAGGCTTACGGGATGATCAATAGATTCTCTGAAGACATTGATCTAGCTATCTGTTTTGGTACGGTGACGGGCGCACAGATCAAAAAGAGCATCAGCAAAGCTGAAGCACTTGTGGCTGGCGACTTGGTGGAAGTACTGGATGACATAAGAATCAGCAAGGGCAGCCAGTTCAGAAAGGTGGTGTACCAGTATCCCAGTGTTTTTGATCAAGAAGGCATGGGGCAGGTTGGGCGCCACATTCTAATCGAGACCAACTCATTCACGACACCTGAGCCAGCCGAGCCAAGGCCTATCTGTGCGCTTATTGCCCAGGCTCTTCTAGAGAAAGGCCGTGCAGAGCTCGTTGAGCAATATGAGCTGGTGGAGTTTCAGGTCATGGTGTTGTGTGTGGAGCGCACGCTTGTTGAAAAAATATTTGGCTTGGTGAGGGCAAGTCAGGAGCAAGATTACGCCCATGCGTTGAAGCAGAAGATCAGGCATGTCTACGATGTTTGCATGATGCTAAGGCATGAGCGCATCAAGGGCTTTCTTGATACGGAGCAATTTTTGGAGATGGTCGAGATTGTAGCTGACACTGATCGCCGCCAGTTTAAGGGAAGCTGTACTTGGTTATTGGAACCTTTGCACGCCGCCTGCTTGTTCGCTGAGGCGGAGCGTGTATGGGGAGAAATTGCCGAGGAGTTCTACGGTAGTTTCAAGGATATGCTCTACGACGATGATATCCCGGATCAAGATGAGGTGATTCAGGTGCTTCAACGGCTTGGCAAATGCCTGGAGCGCTTTCATGTTGAGACATCTACCAAGGCATCATGCTGACATTGGCGTTTGCCAGCTGAAATGAGAACGCCACCCGGAGGGTGGCGTTTTTGCGTTCGGCAGCCGATCAGTAATCGTCTTTGTCGAAGCGCCGCGCTTCACGTTGCAACTGGTACACGAAGCTTTCGATCTTGCGCTGCGCCTGGCCATTGAGGTTATGGAAGCGCACACCGGCGAAGGTGGTGTTGATGCGCTCCTCGAAATGCAAGTGGCGCAGCTCGACCATGGTGTCGCTCAGGCCCAGTGGGTTGCCGGCCTTGAAGCGCTCGTAGACCTGGCCCAGTTGCAGGCGATCTTCGACATTGCCTTCGAAGCGCAGCTTGCAACCGGTGGCGGAGATGTCCAGCAGCTTGCCGCGCAGGGCGCCATTGCCCTTGAGGTGGGTGCCGTCGAGGACGATGTCGACCAGTTGCGACAGCTTCAGGGCGGCGCGGAAGGCACTGCGGCGCTGGTGATAAGTGACTTCTTCAGGCAGCGGGCCGCGGTAGCAGCGGTGGCCGTCGATTGCACTGATGGTCAGCGGGGTGTTGCATTCCCAGGCGATGCGCACGCCGTCGTGGAAGCCTTCGACGCGGAACGGTTCGCCGTTCTCGATGTATTTTTCGCCGTCGCGCGGGATCATCTCGTCCAGCGCCAGGGCGTTGCTGTCCCGGTCGACATGCACCACGTAGCTCTGGAACCGCTGGCTGCGCTCGTGGAAGCTGATGATCAGCGGGTCGTGGCTCTCCAGCAGCTGGCGCAGGTTGGCCGCAATCTCCAGAGGCGTGGTGAGCACCTTTGGCGGCTGGGGAGCATCGGATTCATTGAACACGGGTTATCAATCTCCAGGCAAAAACGACACACGCAAGTAACGGCATTTTGCCAGTATGTTCCGTGCCTTGATAGAACTAATCACACCTGACTAAGCGCCTGGGGCCTGTCCATCGGCGAAGTGGCGCCACGGCTGTCGTAGAGCGACGGAGAATCGCCGCCCATGAGGATTCTGATCTGGTTGGCCGTGGCGAACTGCTGTACCTGGATGATCCGGCCATTGGTCTCGTTGACCTTCTGGCAGGCATCCATCAACTGGGTGAGCACATCGAGTTGTTGCAGGATGATCTCGCCGTTGGGCGACTGCGCGGCCACCGCCTGCACGCCGGCGCGGTCGGCGCTGAGGCCGAGGCTGGCGAGCAGCTGGTTGCGCCGCAGGCCCTGCTGCTCGAGCAACACGATCAATGACTGCTTGCGGGCCAGGATCTGTTCCAGCATTCCCATTTCCCGGCCATGCAGGGCCACCGCTTCCTTTTGTAGAAGGTCGAGCAGTTCCTGCGTGGGTGCGATGTCGTCTTCGATCAATTGCAGCAGAGTGATGTCGTGCATGGCTAACTCTTGGCTTGTTGCGTCCTTGAAGTCAGCGCGCCTGGAGGTCAGCGCTGGGCTTCGAATTCGAGCAGTTTGCTGGCGACCCGGCCGGCATCGACCTTGTAGCTGCCGTCGGCGATAGCCTGCTTCAACTCGGCCACGCGGGCGCTGTTGACTGCCGGCTGATCGCGCAGCTTGTCGCTGATCTTCTGCAACTGCTGTGCCTCTTGGCTGAGGTGTACCGCTTCTCCGCTGGCGCTGGCCTGCTTGGGCGCAGCGCTTGCCACGTCGGCTTTGTCAGCCTGGCTGGCCGCGGCATTACCGCGCACGCCGCCCGTGACGGACGGAGAATTATTCAAACGACTGAAGTCGATGACCATGATCAGAACCTCTGGGTATTTGGACGCATGCCTGGTTTTCGGCCAACCCGAAAGAAACTTTAGGCAGGAATGCATCACCGCCGGTCAGTTGGCTTGCGTAACCCGATTTCCGACACAGTTTAGGGGGAGTGCCTACTCACCGCCAGCTTTCTGTCGTCATCCTGTCGCCCTTTTCCCCTACATGGCCACCTCGACCTGGCCTGGGCCGGTCACCCGTGCCTTGACCACACGCTTGGAATTCAGGTTGCGCACCCGGATCTGCGCTTCCATGCCACCCCTGTCCAGCGCTTCGCCGGGCATGCGCACGCTGAGGCTACCGCTGCGGGCGACGATCACCACCTGGTCGCCCTTGCGGATCACGTCGGCCTGCTCCATGTGTTGCTGGGTGAGCACCTGGTCGAGCACGGTGGGGCGCACCAGCTTCATGCCCACGGCCTGCTCCAGCTGGGTGAGGTAGCCTTGCGTCAGCGTCCCCACGTCGCGCTCGCGCAGGGCGACATCGCCCTGGTCGATCACGCTTTCACGCTTGAGCGGGCGGGTCATCACCACGACTTCGCGCAGCAGGCGTACTTGGGCCGGCACGAATACCGTCCAGGGCGCGGTGCCGTCGCAGCGCACCTTGACCGTGACCCGCCCCAGCGGCGTCGGGCTTTCCAGCGAGGCGTCCAGCTGCTGGCTGCACAACGGCATGCGCAGGCGCGGGTCGAGGGTGTTGACCTGGATCTCGTAGCGGCCCTGGGTCTGGGTGGTCGCCAGATAATCCTCTACGGTGAATTCAAGAAAGCCCTGGGTGACACCGATAAGCTGTTCAGGCAAGGTAAACGCATCCGCCAGCGTGCGAACGCCGGGTGCCATCAGGCACATCGCGGCGAGCGAGCCGGTCAGCAGGTGCGTCAGTCGTCGGAAAAATGTCGTTTTCGTATACATGGCGCTCAAAAAAGCAAAGCCCGTGCCGACTTGGTAAACAGGCAATCGTTGAAGGAGACTGGCATGGCTGGAGTGATGGATTCGGTCAACCAGCGCACGCAACTGGTGGGGCAGAATCGCCTGGAGCTGCTGTTGTTTCGCCTCAATGGCGACCAGCTCTACGGCATCAATGTGTTCAAGGTCCGGGAAGTGCTGCAGTGCCCGGAACTGACGCTGCTGCCCAGGTCCCACCCAGTGGTGCGCGGCGTGGCCAATATTCGCGGGGCGACGATCCCGATCCTGGATCTGTCGATGGCGACCGGGTTGCCAGGGCTGCAGGAAGAAACGCGCAACAGTTTCGTGATCATCACCGAGTACAACACCAAGACCCAGGGCTTCCTGGTGCACTCGGTCGAACGCATCGTCAACATGAACTGGGAAGAGATCCATCCGCCACCCAAGGGCACCGGTCGCGATCACTACCTCACCGCGGTGACCCGGGTCGACAACCGCATGGTCGAGATCATCGATGTCGAGAAGGTGCTGGCGGAAGTGGCGCCGTCGTCCGAATCGGTGTCGGCGGGCGTGGTGGATGCCGAGGTGCAGGACAAGGCCGTGATGCTGCGGGTGCTGACCGTCGACGACTCATCGGTGGCGCGCAAGCAAGTCAGCCGTTGCCTGCAGACCGTGGGAGTCGAGGTGGTGGCGCTCAACGACGGTCGCCAGGCCCTGGATTACCTGCGCAAGCTGGTGGACGAGGGCAAGCGTCCGGAGGACGAGTTCCTCATGATGATCTCGGATATTGAAATGCCGGAGATGGACGGCTATACCCTGACCGCTGAGATTCGCAGCGATCCGCGCATGCAAAAGTTGCACATCTGCCTGCATACTTCGTTGTCCGGGGTATTCAACCAGGCGATGGTCAAGAAGGTCGGTGCCGATGACTTCCTGGCCAAGTTCAGGCCGGACGATCTCGCCCAGCGCGTGGTCGACCGGATCAAGGCGTCCCATTGAAACGGCCGGGGCCTGTCCCCGGCGCTAGCGATTTAGAAAGAGGCGGCAGCATTGTCTACGGGTAATTTGGATTTCGAACAGTTCCGGGTCTTCCTGGAGAAAGCCTGTGGCATCCTGCTGGGCGAGAATAAGCAGTACCTGGTCTCCAGCCGTCTCAACAAGCTGATGGAGCAGCAGGGCATCAAGTCCCTTGGCGAACTGGTGCAGCGCATCCAGGCGCAGCCACGGGGCGGCCTGCGCGAACAGGTGGTCGATGCCATGACCACCAACGAGACGCTGTGGTTCCGCGACACCTATCCGTTCGAGGTGCTCAAGAACAAGGTGATCCCGGAGTTCATCAAGAACAACCCGGGCCAGCGCCTGCGCATCTGGTCGGCGGCCTGCTCGTCGGGGCAGGAGCCGTATTCGATCTCGATGTCGATCGACGAGTTCGAGCGCACCAACCTCGGCCAGTTGAAGATGGGCGCGCAGATCGTCGCCACCGACCTTTCCGGTGCCATGCTCAACAACTGCAAGACCGGCGAGTACGACAGCCTGGCCATCGCCCGCGGCTTGTCCCAGGAGCGCCTGCAACGATACTTCGACACCAAGGGCCCAGGGCGCTGGGCGATCAAGCCGCCGATCCGCAGCCGTGTCGAGTTCCGCTCGTACAACCTGCTCGACAGCTATGCGCCGCTGGGCAAGTTCGACATCGTGTTCTGCCGCAACGTGCTCATCTACTTCTCGGCCCAGGTCAAGAAGGACATCCTGATGCGTATTCACAGCACGCTGAAGCCGGGCGGATATCTGTTCCTCGGGGCATCCGAGGCGCTCAACGGGTTGCCGGACCATTACCAGATGGTCCAGTGCAGCCCGGGGATCATCTACCAGGCCAAGTAAGGCTGGATGAGGCAAAAAAGGCCGGCATCGCGAGATGCCGGCCTTTTTTGTTGATCAATCGGGTGGTTCGCCTGTAGGAGCGGCTTTAGCCGCGATGCGGTGTCTGGCACCCGCTTCGCGGGTGATCGCGGCTGAAGCCGCTCCTACAGAGATTTCCTGCGGGCGAACCGTCAGAAGTCGTAGCGCACCTTGGCCGAGAACACGTCGGCATCGAAGCCTGACTTGCCGACATAGTCGTAGTTCAGGCCGACGGTGACCGCGCCCAGCTTGTAGTCGGCGCCCACGCCGGCCTCGTAGCTGTTGCGCGCGGTACTGGCACCGTTGGTCACGAACGGTGTGCCGCCCACCAGGAAGGTCGAGGTGTTCTGTACCTTGTCGGCGGCGAAGTCGTGATAGGTCATCAGCTTGAACTGCGGCTCCAGGGTGCCGGCGCCGAGGGCGTAGCTACCTGCCAGGCGCACGCCGGCGCCCAGTTCGATGGCTTCGTAGCGCTGGTCTTCGATCTTCAGCGCGGCGGACGAACCTTTCTCCTTGTAGCTATCGATGTCGACCCGGTTGTAGCGCGCGGCCATGCGCGGCTCGACCAGCCATTGCGAGCTGGCCTGCCAGGTGTAGCCGGCGATCAGGTTCAGGCCCAGTTGCTTGCTGTCGTAGTCGGACTTGGCGCGGGTGCCGGCGATGTCGCGCTTGCCTTCGTTGTCGTTGAAACCGTAGGTGAGGTTGCCGTCGACGAAGTAGTTGCCCAGCTCATAGCCGCCGTACAGGGTAAAGGCGTGGCCCTCGACGTCGGTCTTGCTGCCGCTTCGGCCGTTGACGTCGGTATTGATGAAGCTGTACGCCAGGCCCAGGGTCAGTTGGTCGTCGAGCTTGCCGTCGGCACCGACGGCGATGCCGCGGCTGTAGGCGTTGTAGCCGGCGATGCCGTCCCGGCGTTGCTGGGTGGCGTCGCTGTACAGGCTTTGCACCCACACGCCGGTGTCCTTGAGCGTGTCGCCCGAGGCGACCCCGCGCAGGCCGCTGGTGCGGTTGAGGGTGACGTTGCTGATCAGGCGCTGGCTGGCGGTGGCGGCCTGGCGGGCGCCATCGCTGACATCCGGGGCCAGTTGCTCGGCCAGCCGGGTCAGTTGCGCCTCGTCGGCCTGGGACGCGATGCGCAGCAGCGGATCGTCCTTGCTCAACAGCGCCAGCAGGCCGGAACCGGCCAGCCCGTTCAGGGCGTGCTGGGCGTTGTTGTCGCCACCTTGTTCCTGGACCATCTCATCGATGGCCTGCTCTGACTTGGTGTTGACCTCGACATAGACCTTGTTGTCTTCCAGGGTGCTGGTGCGCACGTTCAGCAGTGCCGATGTGCTGACCACCTTGGGCTTGCCGTTAGGGTCGACGGCCTGGCCGCTGGCGTCGAGCACCTGGACCTGCCCGGCCTCGAGCAGCAGATAGCGCCCGCCAGCGGGCAGGTAGTCTTCGCTCTCGGGGGCCAGCGCGATTCGTGCATCCTGGCCGAACTCGGCAATACCGCTGACCTTGAGCACGGGCAGGGCTGGGTTGCTCTCCTCGCTCAGGTACAGGCCCAGCGAAGAGTGGTCCGCGACCCGCAGGTTACCTTCGAGGTTAATCTGTTGGCTGTCCAGGTTGAAGGTGATCGGAGGCTCGTCGGCGCTGCCGACCTCGAGCCAGCCGCCATCGCGCAAGCGGATGTTGCCCAGGGAGGGGTAGTAGGCGCCATAACTGGCATTACCCTCGACTTCGATGTTGGCCAGGCCATTGAGGTCGCCGAGGATATCGCTGCCCTCGCGCATGATCAGCTCAACCGGGCGGTTGCTGGTGGTGGCGTCGACAGCCACCCTGGACCAGATCCGGCCGCTGTTGAAGATGTTCAGGTCGCCGTTGGCCTTGTATTGCGGCTGCAGGCCCGGCCCGTCATAGACGACATTGCCGACCTTGATCGCGATGTTGCCGGCGGTGATCCTTCCGGTGTTGACCACGTGGTTGTTAATGCCGCCGACGAGGGTGGTGCCGTCCAGGTTGATGCCGATCGATTCCTGCGCCCCGATGTACAACAGGCCGGTGTTGGTCACGCCGGCCAGGACGCTGCCGGTGGTGGCGTCGATACCGATTGCGCTGGGGCCGACGACATTGATTTCGCCATTGTTGATGACCCGCCCTTCAAGGCTCGCGCCGGCGAGGTTGATACCGCGCGATTGCGTGCCGTTGCTGACGATGCGCGCGCCATTGGCATTGATCAGGTCGCCATTGATGACCGTGCGACCGCCATTGTGAGTGCTCAAGTCGATGGCGGCCTTCGCAGGGTTGAAAGGCCCCGAGGTCATATCACCGCCTGCCTGCAGCAGTCCTTCGTTGACCAGGTCGCCGTCGAGCACGGTTGCGCTGATCTTCAGGGCGGAGCCCTGCGCGCTGGTGGTCTTCACGATGCCGCGGTTATAGAAGTAGCCGTTGAGTTGGCTGTCGGTGATGCGGATGCCGTCGACCCCGCTCTTCGAACCGAAGGTGTTGCCTTTGTTGGCGTTGATCGCGCTATCGAACGCCAGGTCACCCTGCACCTTGGCATCGGTCAGGTCGATGGCGGTGCGGAAGATGTCGGTGGAACTCCCGGTGAATGTGAGATCGTCGCCGTAGGTCTGGTGCTGGCTGCTATAGCCGGCGTCCGTCAGGACGATGGTCTGGGGGGCGGGTACTGCCAAGGCAGGCAGGGGGCTGGCGCCGATGGTCAGGGCCAGCAGGGTCTTGCGGAAGGTGGGCGCAGGCACGTTTTCGTTCCTTGGAAATCGTCTTGGGAAGCGGCGCGCATCCATGCGTGACGGGAGGTCTGCAATCCTCTCGGGAGTGTCCTTCGGGCACGCCTCTGCGCGGGGAGCGAATCCTATCTCAGGTGGTGGCACATTGACACTTCTGTTGACGTCAATTTTTTGATTTGCCGCTTTTGCCGCCTGTCATTTGCCGCTCGCGCTCCGCGAGGCGGAAGCACTTTGCCGCTTTTCTGGCAGCTGTCGGGCGATGGGAAGGGCGAGAGGCCAGTATTTATCGGGGATTTGTTGGTTGGCACAACCCTTGCTAAAGCTTTGCCAACGAAATTCTGGTCAACCTTCGAAGGTTTCCCCGACATGAGCATCAGCTTCGATAAAGCGCTCGGCATCCACGAAAAGGCATTGGGCTTCCGCGCCCAGCGCGCCGAGGTGCTGGCCAATAACATCGCCAACGCCGACACGCCCAACTACAAGGCGCGTGACATGGACTTCTCGTCGGTGCTCGCCGCCGAGGCCGACAAGCAGCAGAAGGGGCGCATCGCCCTCGACCGTACCAACAGCCGTCACATCGAGGCCGAAGGCCTGGCGATGGCCGACGACACGCTGCAGTACCGCACGCCGATGCAGCCGTCGATCGACCAGAACACCGTGGACGCCCAGATGGAGCAGTCGAACTACGCCGAGAACGCCGTCGGCTTCCAGGCCAGCTTCACCCTGCTCAACAGTAAATTCAAAGGGCTGGTCGCAGCCCTGCGCGGAGAGTGACCATGTCCCTTGCCAGTGTCTTCAATATCGCCGGTAGCGGCATGAGCGCGCAGAACACGCGCCTGAACACCGTTGCCTCGAACATCGCCAACGCCGAGACCGTCTCGTCGAGCCTCGACCAGACCTACCGTGCCCGTCACCCGGTGTTCGCCACCACCTTCCAGCAGGCCCAGGGCGGCGTCGGCCAGTCGCTGTTCGAGGACCAGGGCGAGGCGGGGCAGGGCGTGCAGGTCAAGGGCATCATCGAGGACCAGAGCAACCTCGAGGCGCGCTACGAACCGAACCACCCGGCGGCGAACAAGGACGGCTACGTCTACTACCCGAACGTCAACGTGGTCGAGGAGATGGCCGACATGATCTCCGCCAGCCGTGCGTTCCAGACCAACGCCGAGCTGATGAACACCGCCAAGACCATGATGCAGAAAGTGCTGACCCTGGGTCAGTGATAAGGAAACCGGACCATGGCAGTCGAAAGCACTACTGGCGTGAACCTCAATGATGTCCTGAAGAACTCGGGCGTCAGCGACGGCACGACCAAGAAGCCCACCACCGAGAAGACCGACAAGAACGCCCTGGGCAAGGATGCGTTCCTGCAGTTGCTGGTCACCCAGATGCAGCACCAGAACCCGCTGGATCCCCAGGACAACGGCGAGTTCGTGGCCCAACTGGCGCAGTTCAGCAGCCTCGAGGGTATCCAGACCCTCAACAGTTCGGTCAACTCGATCATCACCGGCATGGGCTCGTCCCAGGCGCTGCAGGCCTCGTCCCTGGTCGGGCGCTCGGTGATCGTGCAGAACGAGAAGGCCATGGTCGACACCACCAAGAGCTTCACCGGCCAGGTGGTCGTGCCGCAGAACATCACCGAGGGCAAGGTCACCATCAAGGACAAGGATGGCAACGTGGTCAAGACCATCCAGTTGGGCGAGCAGAAGAAGGGCAACGCCGACTTCATCTGGGACGGCACCAACGACAAGGGCGAGAAGCTCAGCCCAGGCAACTACACCTTCACCGCCACCACCATGGTCGATGGCAAGGCAGCGACCATGTACACGTTGTTGCCGGCCACGGTGAACAGCGTCAGCTTCCAGAACGGCGGCGAGATGATGCTCAACCTTGCCGGGATCGGCAAGCTGGGTATCTCCAAAGTACAAACCATCGGAATCTAAGGCCGCTAGAACGGCAGAAGGAGCGAATACATGTCTTTCAATATCGGCCTTAGCGGTCTTTACGCAGCCAACAAGCAACTGGACGTCACCGGCAACAACATCGCCAACGTCAACACCAACGGCTTCAAGTCGTCGCGCGCCGAGTTCGCCGACGTCTATGCCGGCGCCAACCGCCTGGGCGTGGGCAAGAACCAGGTCGGCAACGGCGTGCGCCTGGCCAACGTGTCCCAGCAGTTCGGCCAGGGTGACGTGAACAACACCGGCAACGTGCTGGACATGGGCATCCAGGGCCAGGGCTTCTTCGTGCTGTCCGACAACGGCTCGCTGAGCTACACCCGTGCCGGTGCGTTCCAGACCAACAAGGACAACTTTGTCGTCACCTCCGACGGCGTGCGTCTGCAGGGCTATGCCGCCGATGCCAATGGCAAGATCCAGAAGGGCGTGCTGACCGACCTGAAGATCGACACCTCGGCGCTGGCGCCCAAGTCCACCACCCTGATCGATCAGGGTATCAACCTGAACTCGTCGGCCGTCGATATCCCGCTGCAGGTATGGGACCCTACCGCGACGCCACCGGCGATGGTGCCGAACAAGCCGTTCGATCCGTCCGACCGCAGCACCTACTCCGACTCGTTCCCGACCAAGGTGTACGACAGCCAGGGTAACGAGCACGTCATGGAGCAGTTCTACCGCAAGACCGGCACCAACCAGTGGACCATGTATACCCTGGTCGATGGGCGCAACCCATTCACCCCAGGTGCTGCCGCCCCAGCGGGTACCACTCCGCTGACTGGCACCATTGACTTCAACCCCGATGGCAGCGTGAAGAGCATGACGACCGCCGCCACGGGCGTGCCGAGCACGCCGGTTGGCCAGTTCGACTGGAGCGTCACCAACAACATCTTCAGCATGAAAGGCTGGGTGCCTGCGGCCAAGGACTCCGCCGGCAACTGGGCGTCGAATGGCGCGGTCGGCAACGCTGCGGGCATGCGTCTGTCGATGAACAGCACCACCTCGTACAACACCGAGACCGCGCGCATGTCGCAGTCCCAGGACGGCTATGCCACCGGTATCCTGTCGAACCTGTCGATCGACTCCACCGGCGTGATGTTCGCCAGCTTCAGCAACCAGCAGTCCCGCGCCATCGGCCAGGTCGCCATCGCCAGCTTCGCCAACCCGCAGGGCCTGCAGCAGATCGGCGGCACCCGCTGGAAAGAGTCGTTCGCCTCGGGCATCCCGGGCATCGATGCGCCGAAGACCGGCACCCTGGGCAGCGTCGAGTCCAACTCGCTGGAAGCCTCCAACGTCAACCTGACCCAGGAGCTGGTCGAGCTGATCAAGGCGCAGAGCAACTACCAGGCCAACGCCAAGACCATCTCCACCGAAAGCACCATCATGCAGACCATCATCCAGATGACCTGATGGTCGCTGGCAGGTCGCCGCACTACGCGTAACCACACGAACCCCTTTCTCGCGAAGGGGTTCGTCGTCTTTGAGGGTTGGCTCATGAAAACACTGATCGTCGCTGTTGCCGCGGCGTTCTGCCTGCTCCAGGCCCAGGCCGCCATGGCGCCCTGGTGGCGCTGGGAAAGCCAGGCCGATGGGCGCCTGGTCTGCTCGCAATGGTCGCCGGGCGATGGCTGGAAACGCTTTGCCGGGCCCTACAACAATGCCGCCTGCCGAGCGCTTTGACGCAAGGCAAAAATTGATGGCTTGAGGCCATCGATTGCGGCATTTCCTTCAGGTATGATCCGCGACATCCCCATTCGTTTGCGTGTCTCGCAACGTCTCTCTTCCAAGGACCGGAACTCTTGAAAAGCAGTAAGGATGCTGGCGCACGCGTGCTGCCGGAGCGGCTGTCTGTGGCCCTGAAAAAGGGCTTGATCGGTGCGGCCCTGTTCTCGGGTGTGATCAACCTGTTGGCGTTGGTCGGCCCCTTGTTCATGCTTGAAGTCTACGACCGGGTCATCCCCAGCCGCAGCCTGCCCACGCTGGTGGCGCTGGGGTTGCTGGTGCTGGGTATCTACGTGGTGTTCGCGCTGGTCGACATCATCCGTGCCCGGGTCATGTCGCGGGTGGCTGCGTCTGTCGACAGCGCGCTGTCCGCGCAAGTGTTCCGGGCCATCGCCGGGGCGCCGCTGAAGATCGTCATGCGCCATGACCCGCTCAAGCCCGCCCATGAGCTGGAGCAGATCCGCGCTTTCATCGCAGGCCCAGGGCTCATGGCCTTCTTCGATTTGCCCTGGATGCCGGTGTACTTGGCGGTCAGCTTCTATATCCATCCCTCCCTGGGGTTGCTGGCGCTGGGCATGATCATGCTGATGGTGCTGCTGACCTGGCTCACCGATCGCGGTACCCGCCAGGACATGCGTGATGCTGCCGAGCTTGCGAGCCAGCGCAATCGTTTGGGCCAGCAGGCCCACGGCGGCGCCGAGGTGCTTGCCGCGATGGGCATGACCGGGCGCGCCGCCGAGCGCTGGCAGGGCTTGCAGGCGCACTACGCCACCTTGCAGCGGCGCAGCGCCGACGTGAGTGGTTTCTACGGTGGCATCACCAAGGCCTTGCGCCAGCTGGTGCAGTCGGCGTCGCTGGGCGTGGGCGCCTGGCTGGTGATCCAGGGCGACCTCAGTGGCGGTGCCATCGTGGCCGCCTCGATCATTGTCGCCCGTACACTGGCGCCGGCCGAGCAGATCATTGGTACCTGGCGCAGCCTGGTGTCGGCGCGGCTGGCCTGGCAGCAACTGCAAGAGGTGCTGGCGCTTTTCCCGGCGCCTGCCGAAAAGACCGCGCTGCCGACCGCGCGGCATCAGGTGCAGGTGGAGGGCTTGTGCGTCGCGCCGCCCGGTGGGCAACGCCTGGTACTGAACAACATCAACTTCACGTTGGCCGCAGGCAGTGCCATGGCGGTGGTCGGGCCGAGCGCTTCGGGCAAGTCGTCGCTGGCGCGGGCGCTGGTGGGTGCCTGGCCGGCAGCGCGTGGCCAGGTCTGCCTGGATGGCGCGGCGCTGACTTTGTGGCCGGATGCCACGCGGGCGGCGCAGACCGGTTACCTGCCGCAGAGTGTCGACCTGTTCGAGGCGACCGTGGCGCAGAACATCGCACGCCTGGACCCTGACGCCGATGCCGCGGCCATTGTCTCGGCCGCACAACAAGCCGGCGTGCATGAACTGATCCTGCAACTGCCGCAAGGCTACGACACGCCGATCGGCGCTGGTGGCGCCAACCTGTCCGCCGGGCAACGTCAGCGTGTCGGCCTGGCCCGGGCGTTGTATGGCGACCCCTTCCTGGTGGTGCTCGACGAGCCCAACGCCAACCTCGATGCCGAGGGCGAGCGGGCGTTGGCGCGGGCGATCCTGGGGGTCAAGGCGCGCGGCGGCGTGGTGGTTGCCATCGCCCATCGCTCGGGTTTGTTGTCGGTGATGGACCAGGTGCTGGTGCTGGAGCAGGGTGCCCAGGCCGCCTTTGGCCCGCGGGACGCGGTGCTGGCGCGGCCGGTGGCCGTGAAGGGAGGGGCTCAGGCATGAAGACTGTCGATAACGAAAAGCAGCTGTTGGGGTCGTTGCGCAATCACCTCTGGGTGGGCGCCACAGTGGTGGTGGTGCTGCTGGGTGGTTCTCTGATGTGGTCGGCCGTCACCGAGCTGGCCGGGGCGGTCATCGCGCCGGGCACCGTCGCCGTGCAGGACAGTGTGAAGAAAGTGCAGCACCCCAATGGCGGTGTGGTCGCGCAGTTGCTGGTAAGCGAGGGGCAGGCGGTGCAGGCGGGCGAGGTGCTGGTGCGCCTGGATGCCACTGTGCAGGAGGCCAGCCACGCCATAGTCGCCAAGGCGCTGGACCAAGCCCAGGCCCGCCAGGCCCGGCTGGAGGCCGAGCGTGACGGCAAGGCGCAGGTGGAGATGCCTGCGCGCCTGGTGTCGCGCCAAGCGGATGAACAAGTGCAAGCGGTCATGGCCAGCGAGCGGCAATTGTTTGCCGATCGCCGGCAGTCCCGCGAGGGGCAGAAGTCGCAACTGCGCGAGCGCATCGAGCAGCTCAAACAGACCATCGGCGGTCACGATCTGCAGCAGCGTACCAAAGCCGAGGAAATCCGCCTGATCGACGAGGAATACCAGGCGGTCAAGACGCTGCAGAAGAAAGGCCTGATGACCCTTGATCGGGTCAATGCCCTGGCACGCGGCATCGCCCGCCTGCAGGGCGAGCGCGGCCAACTGATCGCCTCGATTGCCGAAGCCCGCGCACGCATTGCCGAGACCCAGCTGGAATTGCTGCAGGTCGATCAACGTTTCCGCGAACAGGTTTCCGAAGAGCTGCGCGACCTCATGGCCCGGCAAGGGGAGTGGGTGGAGCGCGAAGTCGCTGCCGCCGATCAACTTCGCCGCGTTGATGTCCTGGCACCCAGTGCCGGGCGCGTCCAGCAGCTCACCGTGCACACCGTGGGTGGCGTGATCTCGCCGGCCGAAACCCTGATGCAGATCGTGCCATTGGGCGACGAGCTGCTGGTCGAGGCGCGGGTCAGCCCGCAGGACATCGACCAGGTGATGCTCGGCCAGGATGCCTTGCTGCGCTTCAGCGCCTTCAACCGCGCCACCACCCCCGAAGTCATGGGGCGGGTGGTCCGGCTTTCCGCCGACCTGGTGAGCGACCCGCAGACCGGGCTCGGCTACTACCGCGCCGGTATTCATATCGACAGGGCCGAGCAGCGCAAGCTCGACGGCCTCACGCTGGTGCCGGGCATGCCGGTGGAATCGATGATCCAGACGGGTCGTCGCACCGTGCTGTCCTATCTGCTCAAGCCAGTAGGCGACCACGCGCAACGGGCATTCAGGGAAGGGTGAGCGCCATCGAAGGATTGGCGTCAGCACAGGGACGTTCAACATTGGAGCAAGGAAGGAGTTGCGATGGCTGTTATTCAAGGAACCGCAGGGGCCGACAACCTGGTCGGCACCGCCGCGGATGACCAGATCTATGGGCGCGCCGGCAACGATGTGATCGATGGCGGGGCGGGCAACGACACGCTGTTTGGTGGTGATGGCGCCGACCGGCTGATCGGTGGGGCGGGGATCGACACGGTGTCCTATGCCGATTCGACGACGGGCATCACGCTTGATTTCAAGACCGGTGCGCATACCGGGTTCGCCGCAGGCGACACCTTCGAAGGCATCGAGGTTTTCCGCGGTAGCGCCGTGGGCGACCGTTTCGTCAGCGATGCCACGGCGCACACCTTCGAGGGTGGCGGCGGCCTCGATGTGCTGGACTACTCGGGCTCCGCGCAGGCGGTCAACATCACCATCGACAACACCGGGCGTGGCACCGGCGTTGGCGGCGATGCCCAGGGCGACGTGTTTACCGGTATCTCCACGGTGATCGGTTCGGCGCTCAATGACACGTTCACCTCGTCGGCCTCCCTCACGTTGCAGGGCGGAGCGGGTAACGACGTGTACTACGTGTACGGTGGCGCGGCTGTGTACGAACTGGCCGGTGGCGGCTATGACGAGGTGCGCACCAACCAGACCACCTATCGCCTGACCAACGAAGTCGAGGCGCTGACCTTCGTCGGCACTGGCAACTTCACCGGCTATGGCAACGCCAGCAATAACGTGATCACCGGCGGCGCCGGCAACGACCTGCTGTTCGGCGGTGCCGGTGGCGACCGCTTTGTCGGCGGCGCGGGTGTCGATACCGTGTCCTATGCCGACAGCAGCACGGGCATCACCCTCGACTTCAAGACCGGCCAGCACACCGGGATTGCGGCGGGTGACACCTTCGAGGGCATCGAAGTCTTCCGTGGCACGGCCGTGGGCGACCGTTTCGTCAGCGATGCCACGGCGCACACCTTCGAAGGTGGCGGAGGCCTCGACGTGCTGGACTATTCGGGCTCCGCGCAGGCGGTCAACATCACCATCGACAACCTCGGTCGTGGCACCGGCGTGGGTGGCGATGCCCAGGGCGATGTGTTCACCGGCTTCACCACGGTGATGGGCTCGGCGTTGAACGACACCTTGACCTCGACGGCCTCGCTCACCCTGCAGGGTGGCGCGGGCGACGATGTGTACTACCTGTACGGTGGCGCGGCTGTGTACGAGCTGGCCGGTGGCGGCTATGACGAGGTACGCACCAACCAGACCACCTATCGCCTGACCAACGAAGTCGAGGCGCTGACTTTCGTCGGCACTGGCAACTTCACCGGCTATGGCAACGCCAGTGCCAACGTGATCACTGGCGGTGCCGGCAACGACTTGCTGTTCGGCGGTGCCGGTGGCGACCGCTTCGTCGGTGGCGCGGGTGTCGACATCGTGTCCTATGCCGATAGCAGCACCGGTATCACCCTCGACTTCAAGACCGGCCAGCACACCGGCATTGCGGCGGGTGACACTTTCGAGGGTATTGAGGTCTTCCGTGGCACGGCCGTGGGCGACCGTTTCGTCAGTGATGCCACCGCGCATACCTTCGAAGGGGGCGGCGGCCTCGATGTGCTGGACTATTCGGGCTCTGCGCAAGCGGTCAACATCACCATCGACAACCTCGGCCGTGGCACTGGCGTGGGCGGCGATGCCCAGGGCGACGTGTTCACCGGTTTCTCCACGGTGATCGGTTCGGCGCTCAACGACACCCTGACCTCGACAGCTTCGCTCACGCTGCAAGGCGGCACGGGTGACGATGTTTACTACGTGTATGGCGGCGCAGGTGTGTACGAGCTTGCCGGTGGTGGCTATGACGAGGTGCGCACCAACCAGACCACCTATCGCCTGACCAACGAAGTCGAAGCGTTGACCTTCGTCGGCACCGGCAACTTCACGGGTTACGGCAATGCCAGCGCCAACGTGATCACCGGTGGCGCGGGCAACGACCTGCTGTTCGGCGGTGCCGGTGGCGACCGTTTCGTCGGTGGCACGGGGGTCGATACCGTGTCCTATGCCGACAGCAGCACGGGTATCACCCTTGACTTCAAGAGCGGCCAGCACACCGGCATTGCGGCGGGTGACACCTTCGAGGGTATCGAAGTCTTCCGTGGTACCGCTGTGGGCGACCGTTTCGTCAGCGATGCCACCGCGCATACCTTCGAAGGCGGTGGTGGCCTTGACGTGCTGGACTACTCGGGGTCGGGGCAGGCGGTCAGCATCACCATCGACAACCTCGGTCGTGGCACGGGCGTGGGCGGCGATGCCCAGGGCGACGTGTTCACCGGTATGTCCACGGTGATCGGTTCGGTGTTCAACGACACCCTGACCTCGACGGCCTCGCTCACGCTGCAGGGTGGTGTGGGTGACGATGTGTACTACGTGTATGGCGGTGCAGGCGTGTACGAGTTGGCCGGTGGTGGCTACGACGAAGTGCGCACCAACCAGGCCACCTATCGCCTCACCAACGAAGTCGAGGCGCTGACCTTCGTCGGCACCGGCAACTTCACCGGCTACGGCAATGCCAGCGCCAACGTGATCACTGGCGGTGCCGGCAACGACCTGCTGCTCGGTGGTGACGGCGGCGACCGCTTCGTCGGTGGCGCGGGTGTCGACACCGTGTCCTATGCCGACAGCAGCATGGGCATCACCCTCGACTTCAAGAGCGGCGTGCACACCGGGTTCGCGGCGGGTGACACCTTCGAGGGTATCGAGGTGTTCCGTGGCACGGCTGCAGCCGACCGTTTCGTCAGCGATGCCGCGGCACATACCTTCGAAGGTGGCGGCGGCCTCGATGTGCTGGACTATTCGGGCTCCGCGCAAGCGGTCACCATCACCATCGACAACACCAACCGTGGCACGGGCGTGGGCGGTGACGCCCAGGGCGATGTGTTCACGGGCATCACCACGGTGATGGGATCGTCGCAGAACGACACCTTCACGTCGTCGACCTCGTCCTACCTGCAAGGTGGCGCCGGTGACGATGTGTACATCCTGCATGGCGGCGCGAGCGTGCTCGAGCAGGTCGGTGGCGGCTACGATGAAGTGCGCACGACCTTGGCCAATTATCGCCTGACCAATGAAGTCGAGGCGCTGACCTATATCGGCAGTGGCAGCTTCACCGGCTACGGCAATGCCAGCGCCAACGTGATCACTGGTGGCGTGGGCAACGACCTGCTGTTCGGTGGCGCCGGTGGCGACCGCTTCGTCGGTGGTGCGGGTGTCGACACGGTGTCTTATGCCGATGGCGGCACAGGCATCACCCTTGATTTCAAGACCGGTCAACACACTGGAATCGCCACCGGGGACACCTTCGAAGGAATCGAGGTGTTCCGTGGCTCGGCCGCAGCCGACACCTTCATCAGTGACGCCACTGCCCACACCTTCGAAGGAGGTGGCGGTGCTGACACGTTGGACTACTCGGGCTCCGGCCAGGCCATTGCCATCACGGTCGACAATGCCGGGCGCGGTACTGGTGCCGGCGGCGATGCTGCCGGGGATGTGTTCACCGGTATCACCACTGTCGGCGGTTCGGCTTTCGACGACACCTTTACCACCTGGGCGGCGGCCACTTCGCTGCGCGGTGGTGAAGGCAACGACATCTACTACCTCAATGCAAACGCGACAGTCATCGAGGCCGCGGGTGGTGGCTACGATGAGGTGCGCACGACCTTGGCCAGCTATCGCCTGACCAATGATGTCGAGGCGCTGACCTATCAGGGTTCGGGCAACTTCGTCGGTTATGGCAACGCCAGCGACAACGTCATCACCGGTGGCGTCGGCAGCGACACGCTGTACGGTGGCGCGGGTGCGGACCGTTTCGTCGGCGGCGCGGGCAATGACACCGTTTCGTACGGTGATGCCGCTGGCGGAGTCGGGGTCACCTTGAACTTCAAGACCGGCGTGCATGGCGGCATTGCCGCAGGCGATACCTTCGACAGCATCGAAGTCTTCAGGGGCTCGACCTTCGCCGACGTCTTCGTGAGCGACGGCACCGCGCGCCTCTTCGAAGGGGGCGGTGGCGCTGATACCTTGGACTACTCGACATCCGCCCAGGCGATCACCCTCAACGTCGATAACACCGGTCGTGGCACTGGCGTCGGTGGCGATGCCCAGGGTGATGTATTCACCGGCTTTGCCACGGTGACCGGTACGGCGTTCGCCGATACCTTCACCACTGCATCCGCTGCCACGGCGTTTCGTGGTGGGGCGGGTGACGATGTGTATTTCATCAATGGCAATGCGACGGTGTTCGAGGAGGCGGGTGGCGGCTACGACGAAGTGCGCACCACTCTGGGCAGCTACCGCCTGACCAACGAAGTCGAGGCGCTGACCTACCTGGGCACCGGCAACTTCGTGGCCTATGACAGTGCCAGCGACAACATCATCACCGGTGGTGTTGGCAATGACACGTTCTATGCGGGAGCTGGTGGCGCCGACCGCTTCATTGGTGGTGCGGGCCTGGACACTGTGTCGTACGGCGACAGTGCGATGGGCGTTACCCTGAACTTCAAGACCGGGGTGCATACCGGTGTGGCGGCGGGCGATACGTTCGACAGCATCGAGCGCTTCTCTGGCTCAGGTGCCAGTGATGTGTTTGTCGTCAACGACGACGCCAACTACATCGATGGTGCAGGGGGTGTCGATCTGTTGACGTTCGCCGGCGAAGGTGCTGGCATCACCCTGAACCTCAATGCGACGGGCGCTGACACCTACCTCAACATCGAGAGCTTCGAAGGCTCGGCCTTCAACGACACCCTGATCGGCACCTCGCGCGACGAAAACTTCGTGGGCGGTGCCGGTGCCGACAGCATCAATGGCGGCGCGGGCAAGGACTTCGCCTGGTACGTCAACAGCTCGGCCGGCGTGTCGGTCAACCTCGCCACAGGTGTCAATACCGGCGGCGACGCCGAAGGTGATGTGCTGGTCGGTATCGAAGGGCTGGCGGGTTCGGCCTACGACGATGTGCTCAATGGGGACGTTGGCGCCAACACGATCTTCGGTGCCGAGGGCAATGACGTCATCAATGGTGGCGCGGGGAACGACTTCCTCTATGGTGACGGGATCTATTATGGCGATTTCGGTACGTTCGCCCGCACCGATACCCATCTGATCGCCCAGGCCGACATCATCAATGGTGGCGATGGCGATGACACCATCTATGGTGGCGGCAACGACCTCGGCGGCATCCATCATGGCGATGCGGGCAACGACTTCATCCTGACCGCCAGAGGGACGGCCTATGGGGATGATGGCAATGACCGCCTGGCCGGCAATGGCGTCGGCTACAAGCTGTTCGGTGGCGCCGGCTCGGATCAACTGGCCATGAACGCTGCCGGCTTTGGCGATGGCGGGGAGGGTGGCGACACCTACACCGTCGACTCCTGGGCGCAGGTCTCGATCCAGGACACGGGTAGCGTCGGCACCGACAAGGTCATCCTGAAGAAATTCGAAGCCTTCAGCGATGTCGTGCTCAGCCGCCTGGGCGACGATGCCTACCTGTTCACCAAGGCCAACTGGGAAACCGGCAAGGTCGATTCGGGTGTCAAGCTCGTCGACTGGTATGCCGGCGCCAACACCATCGAGTCGTTCCAGACCAACAACGGAGACACCTTCACCATCACCTGACAGCGAAGTGACGATCGATGACGGCGGGGCGGCCAGCCCTTGCCGTTGACGGCAGTCCGCCGCCGAGATTTTGTCTCTCGCTCGGCGGCTGTTTCAGCAAAGGCCCCGCAAACACGGGGCCTTTGTCATTTCTGCAGCACTTGGCGCGAAACTTGCTCCAAGCACCGCAAAGCCACGGCGAGCGGCAATCGACCGCCCGTGCAGCGGAGGATGACTGTGGACAAGATGCTTTATGTGGCCATGACCGGCGCCAGCCAGAACGCGCTGGCGCAGAAGGCCCACGCCAACAACCTGGCGAACGTTTCCACCAACGGTTTCCAGCGCGACCTCGAGCAGGCGCGTTCGATGCCGGTGTTCGGTGACAGCTTTCCGGCGCGTGCGTTTGCCATGAGCGAGCGCCCGGCCACCGACTTCAGCGCCGGCCCCATGGTCGAGACTGGTCGCGAGCTGGACGTGGCAGTCACTGGCGATGGTTTCATGGCCGTGCAGGCCCCGGACGGCAGCGAAGCCTACGTGCGCACCGGCAGCCTGAACATTGACGCCCTGGGCGTGCTGCGCGCCGGCAACGGCATGGCGGTGATGGGCAACGGTGGCCCGATCGCGATTCCGCCGGAGCAGAAGGTCGAGGTCGGCGACGACGGCACCATCAGCATCCGCGCCATGGGCGAGGACCCGCGGGTGATGGCCGAGGTCGACCGCATCAAGCTGGTCAACCCCGACATCAAGAACATGACCAAGGGGCCGGACGGGCTGATCCACACCAAGAACGGCCAGCCGGCCGACGCCGATGTCAATGTGCGCGTGGTGTCGGGCTTCCTGGAAGGCAGCAACGTCAACGCCGTGGAAGAAATGACTTCGGTGCTGGCGCTGTCCCGCCAGTTCGAGTTGCACGTCAAGATGATGAAAGCGGCCGAGGAAGGCGATCAAGCCATGGCTCGGGTTTTGCAAATCGGCTAATCACATTTGAACGGGTGCCGTAAAACAGGCGCACGAGGAGAACACTAAATGCTTCCGGCTCTTTGGGTCGCTAAAACCGGCCTGTCCGCCCAGGACACCAACCTGACGGTCATCTCGAACAACCTGGCCAACGTCTCGACCACCGGCTTCAAGCGTGATCGCGCCGAGTTCCAGGACCTGCTGTACCAGATCAAGCGCCAGCCAGGCGCGCAGTCCACCCAGGACAGCGAGCTGCCTTCGGGCCTGCAGGTCGGTACCGGTGTGCGTGTCGTCGGCACCCAGAAGAACTTCCAGACCGGCGGCCTGCAGAACACCGAGAACCCGCTGGACATGGCGGTCAACGGCCGTGGCTTCTTCCAGATCCTGCAGCCGGATGGCACCGTCTCGTACACCCGTGACGGTACCTTCCACCTGAACTCCGACGGCCAGATCGTCACCGCCAACGGCTTCGCCCTGGAACCGGCCATCGTCGTGCCGCCAGAAGCGCAGACCTTCACCGTCGGCCAGGACGGCACCGTGTCGATCACCACCGCCGGCAACCCGGCCGCCCAGGTCATCGGCAACATCCAGACCGCCGACTTCATCAACCCGGCCGGCCTGCAGGCGATCGGCAACAACCTGTTCCTCGAGACCGCTGCCAGCGGCGCGCCGCAGGTCGGCACCCCAGGCCTGAACGGCTTTGGCCTGACCCTGCAGAAGACCTTGGAAAACTCCAACGTCAGCACCGTGGAAGAGCTGGTGAACATGATCACCACCCAGCGTGCCTACGAGATGAACTCCAAGGTCATCTCCGCCGCCGACAAGATGCTGTCGTTCGTCACCCAGCAGCTGTAAGCCCGGGTGGCCCGCCTGGCGCGGGCCACTGACCATCCGCTCGCTGTCGCAGCGCCTGTTCCACCGTGAGGTAAGCGTCATGAAACATCTGTTGTCCGTTTTCGCCCTTGGGGGGGCGGTGTTGCTGGCCGGTTGCGTCGCGCCGACGCCCAAGCCCAACGACCCGTACTACGCGCCGGTCCTGCCGCGCACCCCGCTGCCGGCAGCGGCCAACAATGGTTCGATCTACCAGGCCGGTTTCGAGCAGGGGCTGTACACCGACCGCAAGGCGTTCCGGGTCGGTGACATCATCACCATCACCCTCAACGAGCGGACCTCGGCCAGCAAGAACGCCGGCTCGCAGATCCAGAAGAACAGCAAGGCCGACATCGGCCTGACTTCGCTGTTCGGTAGCAGCCCGAACACCAACAACCCGTTCGGCGGCGGCGACCTGTCGCTGGAGGCCGGCTACAGCGGCGACCGCACCACCAAGGGCGACAGCAAGGCCACCCAGGGCAACACCCTGACCGGCTCGATCACCGTCACCGTGGCCGAAGTGCTGCCCAACGGCATCATCGCCGTGCGCGGCGAGAAGTGGATGACCCTGAACACCGGCGAGGAGCTGGTGCGTATCGCCGGCCTGGTTCGCGCCGACGACATCGCCACCGACAACACCGTGCCGTCCACCCGTGTGGCCGACGCGCGCATCACCTATTCGGGCACCGGCTCGTTCGCCGATGCCAGCCAGCCCGGTTGGCTGGACCGTTTCTTCATCAGCCCGCTCTGGCCCTTCTGAGTACGGATGACCATGTTCAACGCTAGGCGGTTGATTGCCGCGACACTCCTGATGTCCTGCGCGTTCGGTGCCCACGCCGAGCGCTTGAAGGATATCGCCAGCATTTCCGGCGTGCGCGCCAACCAGCTGATCGGCTACGGCCTGGTGGTGGGGCTCAACGGCACGGGTGACCAGACCACCCAGACGCCGTTCACCCTGCAGACCTTCAACAACATGCTGTCGCAGTTCGGCATCAAGGTGCCGCCAGGGTCGGGCAACGTGCAGCTGAAGAACGTCGCCGCGGTGTCGGTGCATGCCGACCTGCCGGCCTTCGCCAAGCCGGGCCAGGTGGTCGACATCACCGTGTCGTCGATCGGCAACTCCAAGAGCCTGCGTGGCGGCAGCCTGCTGATGACCCCGCTCAAGGGGATCGACGGCAACGTCTATGCGATCGCCCAGGGCAACCTGGTGGTCGGCGGTTTCGACGCCGAGGGCCGTGACGGCTCGAAGATCACCGTCAACGTTCCGTCGGCCGGCCGAATTCCGGGCGGTGCTTCCGTCGAGCGCGCGGTACCCAGCGGCTTCAACCAGGGCAACAGCCTCACCCTCAACCTCAATCGTCCGGACTTCACCACCGCCAAGCGCATCGTCGACAAGGTCAACGAACTGCTCGGCCCAGGCGTGGCCCAGGCGCTCGACGGTGGTTCGGTGCGGGTCACCGCGCCGATGGACCCGAGCCAGCGCGTCGACTACCTGTCGATCCTCGAGAACCTGGAGATCGACCCGGGCCAGGCGGTGGCCAAGGTCATCATCAACTCGCGTACCGGTACCATCGTCATTGGCCAGAACGTCAAGGTGTCGCCAGCGGCGGTCACCCATGGCAGCCTGACCGTGACCATCACCGAAGACCCGATCGTCAGCCAGCCGGGGCCGTTCTCCAATGGCCAGACAGCCGTGGTGCCTCGTTCGCGGGTCAACGCCCAGCAGGAAGCCAAGCCGATGTTCAAGTTCGGCCCAGGCACCACGCTGGATGAGATCGTGCGGGCGGTGAACCAGGTTGGCGCGGCGCCGAGCGACCTGATGGCGATCCTCGAAGCCCTGAAGCAGGCCGGCGCGTTGCAAGCCGACCTGATCGTGATCTGAGGACGCCACGGATGAATTCGAAGAGCCTGGTGTCCACGCCCGCCGACAGCGGCGCCTACACCGACCTCAGCCGCCTGAGCTCGCTCAAGTATGGTGATCGCGACAGCGACGCCAACGTGCGCAAGGTGGCCAAGGAGTTCGAGTCGCTGTTTGTCAGCGAAATGCTCAAGGCGTCGCGCAAGGCCACCGATGTGATGGCCTCCGAAGACGACCCGATGAACAGCGACACGGTCAAGCAGTACCGCGACATGTACGACCAGCAGCTGGCCGTGAGCATGTCCCGCGAGGGTGGTGGTATCGGCCTGCAGGACGTGCTGGTGCGCCAGCTGTCGAAGAACAAGGCCGTGCACCCCAACACCAGCCCGTTCCCGCGTATCGAGGGGGCGGCGCCGGCGCTGTGGGCCTCGAAGGTGGCGGCGCCGGAGCGCGCCGTCGAGGATGCCGCCGCGCGCAATGATGTGGCTGCACTGAATTCCCGACGCCTGGCCTTGCCGGGCAAGCTGACCGATCGCCTGCTGGCCGGCATCGTGCCATCCGCCGGCAGTGCCGCGGCGACTACCAACAGCGCCTTGCCGCGCCGCGCCGATATTCCGGCCGGTGGCGTGGCCATGCGCGACTGGGCGCCGGCACGCACGTTCGCCGCGCCGGACGCCAAGCTGCAGATCCTCGGTCGCGCGCAGCCGCCGCTGGCGCCGAAGAAAGCCTTCGCCGACAGCGACGCCTTCGTCGCCACCATGCTGCCGATGGCCGAGCAGGCCGCCAAGCGCATCGGCATCGACCCGCGTTACCTGGTGGCCCAGGCCGCGCTGGAAACCGGCTGGGGCAAGTCGGTCATGCGCAACCCCGACGGCAGCAGCAGCCACAACCTGTTCGGCATCAAGGCCACCGGCAGCTGGCAGGGCGGCGAGGCGCGGGCGATCACCAGCGAGTTCCGCAACGGCCAGTTCGTCAAGGAAACGGCGGCGTTCCGCTCCTACGACAGTTACCAGGACAGCTTCCACGACCTGGTCAGCCTGCTGCAGAACAATTCGCGCTATCAAGATGCGGTGAAGGCTGCCGATAAACCAGAACAATTCGTGCGAGAGCTGCAGAAGGCCGGTTATGCCACCGACCCGAACTACGCCAGCAAGATCTCGCAGATCGCAAGACAGATGAAGTCGGAACAGAGCTACGCAATGCTCGGTACCACCACGCAACTTTAAGGGCAGGGAACCATGGCGAGTTTGATCAATATCGGTATGTCGGGCCTGGGTGCCGCCCAGTCCGGGATGTACACCCTGGGTAACAACATCGCCAACGCCGATGTCGAAAGTTACTCTCGCCAGCAGATCGTCCAGAAGACCAAGGGTAGCCAGCAGACCGGCCAGGTGTTCATCGGTACCGGCACCACGCTGGCCGACGTGCGCCGGGTGTACAACTCGTTCCTCGAGAACCAGCTGCGCACCACCACCTCGCTGTCCTCCGATGCGTCCTCGTACCTGAACCAGGTCGCGCCGCTGGACAAGGCCCTGTATGGCAACGACACCGGCATCACCGCCGCGTTGAAGAGCTTCTTCACCGCCGCCCAGGACGCCTCGGCCAAGCCCACCGAAGATGCCTCCCGCCAGTTGCTGCTGACCAGCGCGCAGACCCTCGCCAAGCGCTTCAACGCCTTGTCGGCGCAGATGAACCAGCAGAACAGCAACATCAACTCGAACATGAAGTCGATCGCCGACCAGGTGAACAATCTCACGTCCACCATCGCTAGCTACAACCAGCAGATCGTGAGGATGTCGGCCATCACCGGCCAGCCCAACGACCTGCTCGACCAGCGCGACGGCGCGGTGCGCGAGTTAAACAAGTTGATCGGCGTGGACGTGGTCGAGCGCGAAGGCAACTACGACATCTACCTGAAGAACGGCCAGTCGCTGGTGCTGGGCACTGGCACGCAGACGCTGGAAACCGCGCCCAGCCCGACCGACCCGACGCGCATGAGCCTGGTGCTCAACCGCGGCAGCACCAAGATGGACATCACCGACAGCACCACCGGTGGCGAGATGGGCGGCCTGATCCGCTACCGCAAGGACACCCTCGACCCGGCCCTGAATGAGCTGGGGCGGGTTGCCCTGGTCGTGTCTGACGCGATCAACAGCCAGCTGGCCCAGGGTATCGACAAGAATGGTGAATTCGGTGCGCTGCTGTTCGGCGACATCAACAGCGCCAAGGCCATCAGCGAGCGCAGCGTGCCCAAGCTGGGCAACAACCCGGCCACCGGCAACCTGAACGTGACCATCAAGGACACCGGCAAGCTGTCGACCAACGACTACCAGGTGACCTTCACCAGCGCCACCGGCTACAGCGTGCGCCGGTTGCCCGACGGCAAAGACATGGGCAACTTCGACCTAAGCACCAACCCGCCGCCGGTGATCGATGGTTTCAGCCTGGCACTCAATGGCGGCGCCCCCAGTGTCGGCGACAGCTTCAAGATCACCCCGACGCGCAACGCCGCCGGGACCATCGACTCGACGCTCACCGACCCCAAGCGCCTGGCATTCGCAGCGCCGCTGACCGCCGTCAACGGTTCGGGCAACAAGGGCACCGGGCAGATCACCCAGCCCACGCTGACGTCCAAGCTGGACATCTACGACGCCACCCAGCGCAGCGACTTGCAGGCCGGCCTGAAGTACTCGACCCCGGTCAAGCTGGTGTTCGGCAACGAGACCTCGCCCCAGGCGTACACGATGTTCGACGCCCAGGGCAACAACATCGGCAGCGGCACTATCGTCCCTGGCCAGAACAACAAGCTGCAGTTGTCCGTACCGATGGTCGATGGCAGTGGCAACCCGATCAATGACGCCAGTGGCGTGCAGAAGAAGTTCAACTTCGAGATGGACATCACCGGCGCGCCGAAGAACGGTGACAGCTTCACCGTCTCGTTGACCGGCTCCGGCTCGGCGGACAACCGCAATGCCCAGTCGGTGATCGGCCTGCAGACCAAGTCCACGGTCGAGGTGGGGGCCGACGGCAAGGGCATCAGCATGACCGATGCCTACGCCAAGCTGGTGTCCAACGTCGGTGGCAAGGCCTCCCAGGCGAGCATGGACGCCGACGCCACCAATGCCCTGCAGGCCTCGGCGCTGGATAGCCGCAATACCGCGTCCGGTGTGTCGGTCGACGAAGAGGTCGGCAACCTGGTCAAGTTCCAGCAGTACTACACCGCGTCGTCGCAGATCATCAAGGCGGCCCAGGAAACCTTCGCCACCTTGATCAACAGTCTTTAAGGAGCCGTAGATCATGCGCATCTCCACTTCGCAGTTCTACAACACCAGCAGCGCCAACTACCAGCGCGGCTTGGCCAACACGGTCAAGAGCCAGGAGCAGTCCAGCGACGGCATTCGCGTGCGTACCGCCGCCGACGATCCGGTCGGCGCTGCGCGCCTGCTGCAGCTCGAGCAGCAGCAGAACATGCTCGACCAGTACAAGGGCAACATCACCAACGTACGCAATGCCCTGGGCACCAGCGAAGCCACCCTCAACTCGATCGGTGCCGTGTTGCAACGGGTCAACGAGCTGGCGGTCACTTCCGGCAACGCCGGTTTCACCGACGCCGACCGCAAGGCCAACGCCTCCGAGCTGGCGGCGCTGGAAGAGCAGCTGTTCTCGCTGATGAACAGCAAGGACGAGAACGGCAAGTACCTGTTCTCCGGCTCCAAGGGCGACACCCAGCCGTATGTCCGTAACAGCGATGGTTCCTACAGCTACCAGGGCGACCAGAGCCAGCTGAAGCTGCAGGTGGGTGACATGCTCAGCCTGGCCGCCAACGAGACGGGCTACGATGCGTTCGAGCAGGCGCTGAACACCAGCCGCAGCCAGACCAAGCTCACCTCGCCAGCCGTGGACGATGGCCGTGTCAGCCTGTCCAATGGCCAGGTTTCCGGCAGCGTTGCCTACAACGACCGCTTCCGCAGCGGCGAGCCGTACAGCGTCCAGTTCACCAGCAGCACCCAGTACAAGATCCTCGATGCCAGCGGCAACGACGTGACGCTGGAGGCCAGCCAGGGCGGAAACTTCGACCCGAAAGGCGTGAACACTTCGGTGTCTTTCCGTGGCGTCGACCTGCGCCTGAAGATCGACTTCAAGCCGGGTGACGAAGCCAACCCGGACGCCGCCATTGCCGGCCACACGTTCACGCTGCAGTCCAAGCCGGACACAATCACCGGCAGCCGCAGCCCGGGCAACAGCTCCACGACCCAGGTCACCGGTGCCAGCATCACCAACCAGGCGCAGTACAACGCCTCGTTCCCAGGCGGTGGCGCGGTGCTCAAGTTCACCAGCCCGACCGACTTCGAGCTGTACTCGGCGCCGATGTCGGCCAACAGCCGGCCGATCTCCACCGGCACGCTGTCGGGCACGACCGCCACCGCGTCCGGCGTGAGCTTCCAGCTGTCCGGCGCGCCGGCCGCGGGTGACTCGTTCGGGGTCCAGGTGGACACCCACCAGACCCAGAACATCCTGCAGACCATCAGCCAGTTGCGCACCGCGCTGTCCGTGCCGATGGACAAGGACCCGGCAGCCCGCCAGAACTTCCTGGCCTCCCTGGACTCGGCCATCGGCAACGTCGCCAGTGCGACCAACCAGGTGGCTTCGTCGATCAGTTCCATCGGTGGTCGCGGCCAGGCCCTGGACATCCAGGCCGAGACCAACGAGGCGCTGAGCACCGAAAATACCAAGACCCAGAGCTCGATCCGCGAGGTCGACCCGGCGACCGTGATGTTGCGCCTGCAGATGCAGACCAACATGCTCCAGGCTTCGATGCAGTCCTTTGCCAAGATCGCCGGCTTGTCGCTGGTCAACTACATCTGAATCACGATGCTGTGCCGAGCGGGGTGATCACCCGCAAGGGCCGCCTCGCTACCTGCTGGGACGCGAGGCGGCTCGGCCATGGCACCGGCCATGGCAGGATGCCGGGCCGGGGCAGGGGCGAGCCAGGTGGCATCGATCAATTGCTTTGAGTGAGTACCCGTGAGCGCCCAACCCCTCGTCAGTATCGCCATCCCCGCGTACAACCCCGAATTCTTCCGCAGCACGCTGGCCAGCGCGATTGCCCAGGACTACGCGAACCTGGAGGTCGTCGTCTGCGACGACAGCCCGGATGCGCAGGTCGAGACGATCTGCGATGAGCTGCGCGCCACCACCCACGTGCCTGTGCGCTATGTGCGCAACCCTGCGCGGCAAGGCTTTGCCCGCAACCTGCTGGTGTGCCTGGAGCATTCGTCCGGCGAGTTCATCAAGTTCCTCTGTGACGACGATACGCTGTTCGGGGCGTGCATCAGCCAGCAGGCCGCGATGCTGGGCGATTTGCCTCAAGTCAGCATGGTCATCTGCCAGCGCCTGCTGTGTGCCGCCGACGATGTACTGCTGCCGTCGCGTTCGCTGAACTTCGTCATCTCCATGTGCAGCGCGGTGCTCAATGGCAACGACTTGCTGGAGGGTATCTCCGACAACGGCGTCAATCTGTTCGGCGGGCTCAGCCATGCATTGTTCCGTCGCGAACAGGTCGAGGCTTACCTGCCGACCCTGGTGCAGGAAGGGCAAGGGTTCGCCGCACGCCTGGACTTGGCGCTCTACGCCTGCCTGTTGCGCCGCGGGCACCTGTGCAGCCTCGATCAGGTCTTGAGCCTGGAGCGCGTACACCCCGGGCGCCTGAGCCACCAGAGCAGCATGGTCAAGGTGTTCGATGCCGAGACCGATTGGCTGCTGCAGATGCTCCAGGGACGTACCGGCGAAGCCGCGCCGGCCGAGGGCTGGGTGCGCTACCTGCCGCTGGCCGACTACGTCGCCGACCCTGGGCAGAAATGGGACGAGCTCGATCTTCGCCGTCTGTTCACCGCGCAGATGGCCAACTTCAACCAGCAGGTCGGCACCCTCAGCCTGAGTTTCGACGAGCTCTACGCCGAATGGCTGGAATACCGTCGCCTGTCCGCGGGGCAGGAGCGCCTGCTGCCCAAGCGTATCGAGCAATGGCCCACCCAGCCGCGCATCGCGGCAGTGGTGTCCTGCCGCGATGGCGATGAAAAGGCCTTGCGCATCACCCTGGACAGCCTCGCCCAGCAATCCTTCCCGGCCCGTTGCATCCTGGTGCTCGCGCCCGAGGGCTTCGAGCTGGTGGTGCGGGATAACGTGCGCTACCTGACGCGTCGCGGCGCCGGTTTCGACCTGCTCAACCAGTGGCTTGCCGCTGACGGCCAGGCTGATTGGCTGTTCCTGTTGCACGCGGGTGATCGCCTGCACACCCACGCCCTGGTGATCATGGCCGAGCGCATGGCGCTGCGGGGCGAGGGCCTGTGCCTGTACCTCGATGAAGGCAGCAACGACAACCTCGCGCCCTCGGCGCCGATCTTCAAGCCGGACTTCAACCTCGACCTGATGCGCAGCCTGCCCTACGTCGGCCGCCTGCTGGCGTTCGACTGCGCGGCGCTGCGCGAGCTAGGCGGCTTCGACGTCGGCTTCGACGGCCTGGCGCCCCACGACCTGCTGTGGCGGCTGGTCGAGGCCCATGGCCTGCAGGTGGTGGAGCACATCGCCGAAGTGCTCGTGCAGTGCCAGTACCGCTATGCCGACTGGCTCGCCGAGCCGAGCGGGCATGTTCAAGCCCCGCGTGTGCTGGAGGCCCACCTGCGACGCCTGGGTGTGGAAGCCCAGGTGTCCGGCATCGAAGGCAGCATGATGACCCGGGTTACCTATCACCATGCGCAGGCCGCCGGTGTGTCGATCCTCATCCATGCCGGCGCCGACCTGGCGGTACTGACACGCTGCGTCGAGTCGCTGCTCACGAACACGGCGTACCGCGACTTCGAGCTGCTGCTGATCGCCAGTGCCGACACTTCGGCCGAGGTACGTGCCTGGTTGATCGGGTTGCAAGGGCTGGGCAGCGATCAGCTGCGAGTAGTCGAGGTGGCCGCCCAGGGTCTGGCCCAAAGTCTCAACGAAGGCAGCCTGCAGGCCCGTGGCGATTACCTGTTGCTGCTGGATGCCGGCTGCGTGCTGTTCGACGACCAGTGGCTCGTCGAGCTGATGCACCTGGGGCAGCGCCCGGAAGTCGGCATGGTCGGCCCCAAGCTGTTCGACGACAAAGGCACGATCGTTTCCGCCGGCCTGGTGCTGGGCATGCAAGGGACCGCGGGCAGCCCGTTCCTCGGCTGTGCGACGAGTGCGGACGGCTACATGAACCGCCTGCGCCTGGTGCAGAACTGGAGTGCGCTGAGCCTCGACTGCCTGCTGGTGCGGCGTGACCTGTTCGCCGAACTGGGTGGGCTGGATGCGGCCCACCTGCAAGGTTCCCTGTTCGATGCCGACCTGTGCCTGCGTGCGCGGACGGCAGGCTATCTTGCGGTGTGGACACCGTACTCGCGTGTGGCCCGGTTGCCGGTGCCTGCGCTCGAGCAGGCCGCGACGCCGAACCTGCAAGCCGACCGCGACCTGCTGCACGAGCGCTGGATGGCGTGGATCGCGCTCGACCCGGCCTACAATCGCCACCTCAGCCTGAAGCTGCCGAACTTCAATTTCGAGCCAGGCCTGCGCGGTGGCTGGGACCCGTTCATCGCCCGCGCCATGCCGTCGGTACTGGCGCTGCCCAGCAGCACCAACGCGACTGGGCAATACCGTGTGGTCCAGCCGTTCACCGACCTGGAGCAGGGGGGATGGATCCAGGGGCGAATCGATTTCAGCGCTCCAGGGCTGGTCGAGCTCGAACGGGAAAAGCCCGATGTGATGATCCTGCAGTGCCGCTACACGCCAGCGAACGTCAAGGATATCGAGCAGTACAAACGCTTTTCCAATGCGCGGCGCATCTACGAGCTGGATGACTACATCATCGAGCCACCGAAGAAGAACGACCACGCGCGCAACATGCCGAGCAACATACGTGAACTGGTCGGCCGCGCCATTTCCCTGTGCGACCGGGTGGTGGTGTCCACCGAGCCGTTGGCCGATGCCCTTTCGAGCATGCACCAGGACATCCGCGTGGTGCCCAACATGCTCGCCGCGCCGTTGTGGACGGGGCTGGTCAGCCAGCGCCAGAGCAGCGCGCGGCCACGGGTCGGCTGGGCGGGGGGCACCAGCCACCGTGGTGACCTGGAACTGCTGCTGGAAGTGATCAAGACCCTGGCCGGCGAGGTCGACTGGGTGTTCTTCGGCATGTGCCCGGAGATCCTGCGGCCCTATGTGAAAGAGTTCCACGCGGGCATCTCGTTCACCGAGTATCCGCGCAAGCTGGCCGGCCTCAACCTCGACCTGGCACTGGCGCCGCTGGAGCAGAACCTGTTCAACGACTGCAAGAGCAACCTGCGCCTGCTCGAGTACGGCGCGTGCGGTTTCCCGGTGATCTGCACCGACACCAAGGCCTATGCCGGCTACCTGCCGTGCACCCGGGTCCGCGAAAACACCACCGAGCAATGGCTGGAGGCGATCCGCATGCACCTGAGCGATCCGCTGGCCAGTTACCGCCAGGGGGATGCGCTGCGCGAAGCCGTGCTGCGCGACTACGTACTGAACGAACACCATCTGCAGCACTGGGCCAACGCCTGGCTGGCTGACTGAAACCGACAATCTGAACAGGTGCCTTATGACCGAAACTGCAATCGGCTCGCGTAACGAAGTGACCGTTGTCCTGCTGGGGCATGACCAGGCCGATCACCGCGCCCGCGCGCTCCACTACTATCGCCAGGCCGGGGTGCCGTGCCTTGGCCTGGAGCCGGTGCAGGGCAGCGAGTCGGGTGCCCAACTGGGCGAGCGCCTGGCGTCGGCCGTGGCGCAGGTCGGCACGCCGTTCGTGTGCCTGGCCCTGGATGCCGACTTCGTCCTGGCAGCGGCGCTGGACAATGCCGCCCGCTGCCTGCAAGCCCAGCCGCAGGCCGTGGCCGCGCAGGGGCATGCCCTGGCCTATACGGTCGGCAACGGTGAGCTGAGCTATCACCAGGTCGGCACGCCGTTCGCCGCACAGGCCGGGCAGGGTGCGCTGGAGCGCCTGCGCCACTACGCCAGCGCCGAACAGCAGGCCTGGCGCGCGGTACTGCGTGTCTCGACCCTGCAGGCGGCGCTGGCCGGGTTGCCGCAAGGGCTGGACCCTGCCGGATGGTGTGTGGCCTTGGCCTGCGCGATCCTGCTGCAGGGCGAGGTCGCCCACCTCGACCAGACCGACGTGGTCTGCGAGGCGCTGCCCGACACCCTGACCCAGGCCGAGCGCGAAGAGCGCCTGGTTCAGGTGGTGCGGATTCTGCGTCAGTGGGATGCTGAGCAGCAGGGCGCCTTTGCCAGTGACGATGGCTTCACCGCGCTCAATCGCTTCGTGCGCGACACCTGGAGCCAAGGGGCGCTGCCGTTGCTGTTCACCTCGCCGTGGAAAAGCATCAGCGACGCGCCGGAGCGCGAGTTCGAGCCACGCCAGTGCGTGCAGATGCCTTACTACAATGGCCCGCTGTTCGAGCGCCTGAACGCGCTGGAATTCCTCTGCCACGCCTGGCCGACCGGCGCGCGCCACCAGCATGCACTGGAAGGCGCCTGGGTTCGCCAGCGCGACCTGTTGATCGTGCACCCCAACGACACCGCCGAGACGCTGCAGCTGCGCTACTGGCAGGCAATGCGCCTGGGGCTGTTCAATCTCGAAGCGTGCCAGCGCCTGGCATCGACGCTGACCGCCGACGACAATGTCAATCAGGCCCGCGAGCTGAGCGACTGGATGGCACGCCTGGGCGAGGTGCCCGGCATCGATACGCGCGATCAGCTGGGCGGGACGCCGTCGGGTCGCGTGCTCGCCGCCATCGACGCGGCCACGCCGGACGCCGCCGCGCGCCAGCGAGTGCTTGAGCATCTGGCCAGCCACCCGGCGCCGCAGATCGCCTTCGTCGTGCTTGACCTGGAGCACGACGACCTGGCCCTGCAGACGACGTTCGACAGCCTGCTGGCCAGCGGCGTGCGCAACTTCAAGCTGGTTGTGCTCAAGGCGGGCAAGCCACCGGCGATCACCACGCCACGCGATACCCTGCATTTCATCCAGGTCACCGAAAGCAACTGGGCGACGCACCTGAACCAGGTCGTGCGGCAATTGCCGAGCGAGTGGCTGATGCTGCTCGAGGCCGGCGATGTGCTGCTGGCCGGCGGCCTGCTGCGCCTGTCGGTCGAGCTGGCCCAGGCGCCCGCCTGCCAGGCCATCGCCGCTGACGAAGTCCAGCGTGACGACGAGGGGCGCCTGCTGGTCGTGCGCCGCCCAGGCAGCGACCTCGACCTGCTGCGCAGCCAGCCTGGGCTGATGTCCCGGCATTGGCTGGTGCGTCGCCAGGCGGTGCTCGACCTGGACGGGTACAGCGAGTCCAATCGCCATGCACTGGAATACGACCTGTTGCTGCGCCTGGTCGAGAAGCACGGCGCGGGCAGCCTGGCGCACATGGACGAATACCTGGTGATCAGCCAGCAGCCTGCGCCGGCGCTTATCGAGGAAGCGCAGAAGGTGCTCAATCGGCACCTCACCCAGCTGGGCTATCGCGCCCAGGTCGGTGGACAAGGGGCTGCCGGGCTGACCGTCGACTTCCGCCACAGCGCCACGCCGCTGGTCAGCATCCTGCTGGTGGGCGAGGGCGACCAGGCGCGGCTGCAGGCCTGCCTGGCCGGTATCTTCCAGCGTACGCGCTACCCGCGTTACGAGGTGGTGCTGGCGCTGCCGGGGCAGCAGGCCGAGGCGCTGGCCGACCTGGCCCAGGCCTTTGGCAGTCGCCTGCGCCTGGTGGCCGGCGAGGCCGGCGCCTCCCGGGCACAGCTGCTCGACCTGGCGGCCACCCAGGCCCGGGGCGACTACCTGGTGCTGCTGTCGGAGCGTTGCCAGGTGATCACCCCGGCATGGATCGAGTCGCTGCTCAACGAGGCGCAGCGCCCGGAAGTCGGTGTTGTCGGCGCCAGCCTCTGGGCGGCGGACGGCACGCTGGTGCATGCCGGTTATGAATTGCTTGCCGGGCCGCAGGTCCATGCCCCGTGGCAGCGTTTGCCCTTCGAGCAGGTCGCCAAGGCGCAATGGCCGTTGTCGGTCCGCGGTTGCCCGGCGGTTTCCGATGAGTGCTTGATGCTCAGCCGCGAAGCCCTTGAGCATTGTGGTGGTGTGCAGGCCTCGGGCATCGACCTGTGCCTGGCCGTCAGCCAGTTGGGTTTGATGGTGGTGTGGACCCCGCGCGCGCAACTGCTCGCCAGTGGCCTGCCGGCTGAAGCGGCTGGCCTGGCGCCGGCGCTGGCCGAGCGTTGGCCCGCGGCGTTCCAGGGCTTCGCGCGCCTGGATCAGCCGGTGCACGATGCCGGTCGCAGCGCAGGGCCGCAATGGTTGGCGCAGCTGGATTGAATGGCGCGCTAATTGCAAAAAAGCCGGGCTCAGCCCGGCTTTTTCATTGATGCCGGCAAATTATTGACAGGGCGCCACAGGTACGGTCAGGCCGCACGGATGGCGCCCTGCTTGCCCTGACCCTGGAGTCCGTACCCGATGTCGAACGCTGCGCAGTTGGACGCTCACTCGCTCGAACAGGCGTTGTCACGCCTGCGGCTGATGTTTGCCAAGCCCGAGCACCCTTACTACCTCCTTGCGCCCGCCTACCGCGACACCTCGTCCGGCATCGTCTCGATGCACTACCTCTGCCATATGCTCAACCTCAGTGGGCGCGAGGCGTACATCTGCGGCACCGATGTGGTCAACCCGGATCTCAAGACGCCTTTGCACGATCCTGCGGTCGTCCAGCGTCACCTGGCGCAGGGCAAGGTGCCGATCGCGATCTACCCCGAGGTGACCAGCGGCAACCCGCTCGGCTGTTCGGTGGTGGCGCGCTACATGCTGAACTTCGAAAGCTTCATCACCGGCAAGGGCATGGAGGCGACGGCCGACGACCTGATCTTCTATTACGCCGAGCGCCTGGCCGAGGCGCGTGGCGATGTCAACGTCGACCTGCTTTGCCTGCCGGCCCTCGACATCTCGCTGTTCACCGCCGCGCCAGCGGGCACCGTGCGCGAAGGGGCCTACCTCTACCAGAACAGGCACCCGCTCGAGCAGATCGACTACACGCAACTGCCTGTCGATATCCAGTTGCTGCGCGTGGCCAATGCCTTGACCTTGCCGGAGCTGGCCGATGTATTCCGTCGGGCCGAGGTGCTGTACACCTACGAATGGTCCATGACCTGCGTGATTGCCGCGCTGTGCGGCTGCCCGGTGATCTTCATGCCGGGGTACGGGGTGGACCAGCAGGTGCTCGACACCAGTTTCTTCGGCAGTGTCGGTTTCGCCATGTTCGACCAGCCCGATGCGCTCGAGCGGGCCCGGGCGAGCGTCGGCGGCGCCTTGCAGCGTTATGTGGAGCGTACGGCGTCGTTCTGGCAGCAGCTGGACACCTTCATCGCCAAGACCCAGGCGGCGGCCAGTCGCGAGGCGGCCGGCAATCGACGCGGCATGCTCGACTGGCTGCGTCAACGCTACCCGCGGCCTGGGCAACTGGCGCGCCTGAACGAATGCCTGGCCGGGCCGCAGGCACCGAGCCTTGCGGTGCTGGTGCTTGATCGAGGTGACCGGGCGGCCTTGCTGCATACGCTGGAAAGCCTGGATCGCGGCTTGTATCGCAACCTTCAGGTGCATGTGCTGGGCGAGCACGACCCTGGCCGCGTCAATGTCCAGTGGCAGGCCTGTGATCCACGCCAGCCGCTGCCGGCGATCAATGCGGTGCTGGAACGAAGCACGGGGGGCTGGTGCCTGCTGGTCGAGGCGGGCGAGACCTTGATCGCCAGTGGCCTGCTGGCGATGGCGGTGAACCTGCTCGATGCCCCGCCGGGCTGCCTGGCGGTCTACGGCGACGAAGGCCTGCGCCAGGCCGACGGCGTGGTTGATATCGCCTTGCGCCCGGACCTGAATCTGGACTTGCTGTTGGCCAATCCCGCGGGTCTGTCCCGCCATTGGCTCTACCGTCGCGATGCGCTGCTGCAAGCAGGTGGTTTCATGGCGGGGCATGGCCAGGCCTTCGAGCTGGGCTATCAGCTCGGCCTGCTCGCTGAGCATGGGTTGGGGTGCGTAGGGCATGTCGCCGAGCCACTGTTGATTGCCCTGGCCGGGCACGCGCAAGTGGGTGACGACGAGCGCGTGGTCATCGAGCGGCACCTGGGCATGCGGGGCTATGACCAGGCAGCGGTGATCGCGCAGGAGGGCGGCTATCGCATCGACTATGGCCACGCGCGCCAGGCATCGGTCAGCATCCTGGTCCACCTCGATGGGCAGTTGGTGCAGTTCCAGCGTTGCCTGGAAAGCCTGCTGACGCAGACGACCCATCCCGAGTACGAGGTGCTGCTGGTCGAGCCCGGCAATGACGATCCCGCCTTGCTGGAGTGGCTGGAGATGGTCGAGCGTATCGGCGAGGGGCGCTTCCAGGTGCTGCGCTTCATGCCCGGCCAGCCACGGGCGGCCCTGTTCAATGCGGCCGCCCAGGAGGCGCGTGGCGAATACCTGGTCTGGCTCGATGGGCGCAACGCGGTGCTGGATGGCGATTGGTTGCCGGCATTGCTCAACCACGGCCAGCGCGCCGAAGTGGGGGTGGTGGGGGGCAAGCTGCTCAGCGGTGATGGCGCGGTGCGTCAGGCTGGCCTGGTGCTGGGCCTGGGCGGGAGCGCCGCAGGCGCCTTCAGCGGATTGCCGGCCCAGGCCGCAGGCTACATGGGCAGGCTTGGCTTCGATCAGAATTGCTCGGCGGTCGGGGGCGGTTGCCTGATGCTGAGGCGGGAACTGTTCCTCGAAGCCGGTGGTTTCGACACCGACCCGCTGCTCGAGCCCTGGATCGATGTCGACCTGTGCCTGCGCCTGCGCGAGGCCGGTTACCTGAACGTTTTCACGCCCTACGCGCGGTTGCTGTCGGAGGCGCCGCTGGCGGCTCACGCCAGTGCCGAGCAGGAGGATGCGCTGTATGCGCGCTGGCTGGCGCAACTGGCCCATGATCCGGCGTACAACAGCAACTTGTCGTTGCGGCGCGGCAAGGGCTTCGGCCTGGACAGCAACGACCTGAGCTGGCATCCGTTGCAGGGCAGGGCAACGAGGGTGCTGGCCTGCGTATCCGAGCAGCCGGGCGAGGCGCTTTCGCGCCTGGTTCATCCGCTGGCGGCGCTGTGCGAGGGCGGCCAGGCCGAAGGCGCCGCCATCACTGGCTTGCTGACGCCCGTGGAGCTGGAGCGTTTCGCACCCACCAGTGTTGTCCTGCAGCGTCCTCTGGATGATGCCGGGCTGCAGGCGTTGCGTCGCCTGAGTGCTTTCTCCCAGGCGTTCAAGGTCTACGACCTGGATGGCTACCTGCCGCAAATGCGGCTGGCGGCTGACTTCGATGCCGAGCAACTGTTGCAGCGCCTGCGCATCGGCCTGATGCAGGTCGACCGGGTGCTGGTGCCCACGCCTGCCTTGGCCGAGTTGCTGCAGGGGCAGCACGACGATGTGCGGGTGGTGGAAGCGGGCTTGCCGGACAGTTGGGGGCGACTGAAGGGCGAGCGGCGCGTGAGCGCGCTGCCGCGGCTGGGCTGGCAGGCCGGCAAGGACGATGCGCTGTTGGCCGATGTGGTACCGGCATTGGCCGGTGAAGTCGAATGGGTGGTGCTGGGTGAGTGCCCGGCCAGCCTCAGGCCGTTTGTCAGCGAGGTACGTCCGCAGGTCGAGCCGTATCAGCTGGGCATGGCCCTGGCCGACTTGAACCTCGACCTGGCGCTCGTGCCCATGGCGCAGTCTTTGGGCAACGCCTGCTCCGGTGACATGCGTATCCTGCAGCATGCCGCCTGCGGCCATCCGGTGATCTGCAGCCGGGTGCCGGGCTTCACCGGTGGCGATGCCCTGCCGCTGTCGCGGGTGGACAACCAGGCCGCCGACTGGCTCCAGGCGATTCGCCTGCACCTGTCGGACCGTGATGCGTCCGCTGCGCTGGGCGACGCTTTGCAGGCGGCGGTGCGCGCGCAGTGGCTGCTCGAAGGTGAGCGCCTGGACGCCTGGCGACGCGCCTGGCTGCCTGACTGAGAGGCGTGCGGCGGACCGATCGAGGGTGCATGCCTCGTTCAGTCCGCCTGTGCCGAGTGCCGCCGAGGCGCTCTGTGTGCGACCGCTCGAGCCGTACTTCCGGCCATTCGACAAATTGCGCGTGACTTCAGAGTCACTACGCGCATCTTCACTGTTATATTGTCGAAAACCTGGAGCCGCCGTCGCGCATCCGAAAAAACCGCACAGGGACCGGAAACCCCCGGATTCCCTGGCGTTTTGCTGTTGTGGGCGCCGTGGCTACTTCGCTGTTACTGAACGGGAAGCCATATGATTGGCATTAAAAGCATCGCCAGTTACCTGCCGACTGAAGGGGTAGACAACTACGCCCAGGGCGCGAAATTCGGCAAGGATCAGGATTTCATCTTCGGCAAGATCGGTTCGACCTTCCTGCCGCGCAAGGATGGCACCCAGGAAACCTCGGACCTGTGTGTCGAGGCCGCCAAGGCGCTGTTCGCCGCCAACCCGGCATTCGATCCGGCCAGTGTCGATGTGGTGATCGTCGTCACCCAGAACGGTGATGCCGAAGGCTTGCCGCACACAGCCGCCATCGTCCAGCACAAGCTGGGCCTGTCCACGCAAGTCGCGGCATTCGATGTCTCCCTGGGTTGCTCCGGCTATGTCTATGGCCTGTATGCCATGAAAGGCTTCATGGAGGCCGCGGGCCTGAAGAACGGTCTGTTGATCACCGCCGACCCCTATTCGAAGATCGTCGACCCCGAAGACCGCAATACCACCATGCTGTTCGGCGATGCCGCCACCGCGACCTGGATGGGCGAGGGTGCTGCCTGGCAGCTGGGCAAGTCGCTGTTCGGCAGCGATGGCGCCGGTGCCGAACACCTGCGCACCACCGATGGCAAGTTCTTCATGAACGGCCGTCAGGTCTACAACTTCGCCCTGGTCAAGGTGCCTGCGCACCTGCAGCAGTTGCTCGACGTGAGCCAGCTGCGCGCCGAGCAGATCGACCTGTTCTGCCTGCACCAGGGCAGCGCGGCGATCGTCGACGCCGTCTCCCAGCGTTTCGACGACGGTGCGCACCGGGCTAAATTCGTCAAGGACATGCTCGAAACCGGCAATACCGTGTCGTCGAGCATCCCGCTGCTGCTGGAGAAACACGTGCTCGGCTCGCAGCACAAGCGTGTGGCGCTCAGTGGCTTCGGCGTCGGCCTGTCGTGGGGTTCGGCGATCATCGAGCGCGCCGACTGACCTGCTTGCCATTAAAGAAAGCGCCCACCGCAATCCGGTCGGCGCTTTTTTTGTGCCTGTGATTCGGGGCGTATCGCTCTACCGCAAGGCCTTTCGCGTGATGGATTTCTGGCGTCAAAGCCTTGATTTCATTGAGGTGGCAGGGTGCCAGTAAAAAAATTCGCAAAAGGCGCTAAAGCAAACTGCCCCGACGACGATAACCATTACGAAGGTTCTCTAGGCCACATAACCGGCGAATTGCCAAGGCCGGAAGCCGTAGTACCCAATCCAACGAGGAATTCGTCATGGCTTTGACTGTAAACACCAACACCACCTCTCTGGGCGTTCAGAAGAACCTGAACCGTGCTTCCGACGCACTGAGCACTTCGATGACCCGTCTGTCCTCCGGCCTGAAAATCAACAGCGCCAAAGACGACGCCGCCGGCCTGCAGATCGCTACCCGCATGACCTCGCAGATCCGTGGTCAGACCATGGCTATCAAAAACGCCAACGACGGTATCTCCATCGCCCAGACCGCTGAAGGCGCGATGCAAGAGCAGACCAACATCCTGCAGCGTATGCGCGAACTGGCCCTGCAATCGCGAAACGACTCCAACAGCCAGACCGACCGTGACGCTCTGGACAAAGAGTTCCAGTCGATGCTGAAAGAGATCGACCGTATCGCTGACAGCACCCAGCTGAACGGCAAGAACCTGCTGGACGGTTCCGCTGGCGCCATGACCTTCCAGGTCGGCTCCAACACCGGTACCGCCAACCAGATCACCATCACCCTCAGCGCTGCCATGAAAACCACCGGTACTGGCGCTGCCCTGACCGCTCTGGCTGGCAAGAGCATCACCGGTGCCAACAGCACCGCCGCCGAAGCCACCTTCAGCGCCGCCATGGACGCTATCGGTAGCGCTCTGGACGCGATCAACGCCACCCGTGCCGACCTGGGTGCCAACCAGAACCGTCTGACCAGCACCATCAACAACCTGCAGAACATCAACGAGAACGCCGAAGCCGCTCGTGGCCGTGTACAGGACACCGACTTCGCTGCTGAAACTGCCCAGCTGACCAAGCAGCAGACCCTGCAGCAAGCTTCGACCTCGGTTCTGGCTCAAGCCAACCAGCTGCCATCGGCAGTCCTGAAGCTGCTGGGCTAATCTGCCTGATAGCTGATGGCGGGGGAGTGCCCTTCGGGCGCTTCCCCGCCTTTTCATTGTGAGGTGGTAGACATGGATATGAGCCTCAAGCTGAACCTGTCTTACCCGGCCGCACGTACGGCCGAGCAGGTTGCCGAGAAACCGGTTACCCGGTCGACCGAGGTTTCCCCGGATGGCGAGCAGAAAAAAGACCCGGTCAAGGTGAATGCCACCGACAAGGTCAAGGATGCCGTCTCCGAGATCGAGAAATTCCTGAAAGAGACCCGACGCAATCTGGAGTTCGTCACTGACGAAGAATCTGGCAAGATCGTGGTCAAAGTCATCGCCAGCGAGACCGGTGAGCTGATCCGGCAACTTCCTTCGGAAGAAGCCCTGCGTATCGCCCACAGCCTCAGCGATGTCAAAAGTGTTCTGTTCGACGCCAAGGTCTGACCGGCGGCGAACACCCAATGATGTGAATCATGTCAGCCTTGCAGGAGTGGGGCTGACGCGTTGATGAGAGGGACAACAGCATGGCAAGCCCCATTATTCCAAGCACGGGCCAGGGCTACGGGCTCGAGATTGGCAAGATCGTCGATGCGTTGGTGAAGGCCGACACCTCGGCCAAGTCCAATCAGATTGCCCGGCAGTCGAGCAACAACTCGGCGATGCTCTCGGGTATCGGCTCCCTGCGTAGCGCGTTGACGGCATTCCAGGATGCCATGAAGAAGCTCAACGACAAGGATGCTCCCTCCTTCAACGCCTTCGCGGGTACTTCCGCGAATGAAAACGTGGTCAAGGTCAAGTCGAGCAACACCGCGGTGCCCGGCACCTACGACATCAGGGTCGACAAGCTTGCCACGTCTTCCAAGGTCGCCAGCCAGCAATTCGCCGGTGGCGCCTCTTCGGCGATCAGTGCCGGCGAGATGACCATCAGCCAGGGCGGCAAGGATTACAAGATCACTGTCGCCAGCGGCGCCACGCTGCAGAGCGTGCGTGACCAGATCAACAAGGAAATGAGCGCCAAGGGCATCACCGCCAACATCATCAACGAGGCGGGTGGTTCGCGCCTGGTGTTCGGTTCCACCACCACGGGCGCGGGTAGTGATATTTCCGTCAGTGGCATCCCGGAACTGGCCATCGATGGCACCCAGAAGATTTCCGGTACTGGTGCAGGCTACATCACCGATAAAGCGCAGGATGCCGAGTTCACGATTGACGGCCTGAAGCTGACCAGCCCCAAGAACACGGTCGATAACGCGATCAGCGGCCTGACCCTGGAGCTCACGGGTGTTACCGCTCCTGGTGCGGCCACCGGCGCCAAGGTGACCGTGGCGCTGGACAACGATGGGCTGCGCAAGTCGGTGCAGTCGTTCGTCGATGCCTACAACACGCTGCAAAAGGCCGTCACGGCCTTGACCACGCCGACCAAGGACTCCAGTGGCAACGTCACCAGCCTGGGCCCGTTGACCAACGACCCGACCACGCGTTCGTTGCTGGGCGATGTGCGCAAGGTGCTGGCCGAAGTCGGTAACGGCGACAGGCTGACCACGCTGAGCCAGCTGGGTATCAACACCCAGAAGGACGGTACGCTGGAGTTCAACAGCACCAAGTTCTCCTCGGCGCTGAACGACAAGAAGCTCGGCCCGGATATCCAGCAGCTGTTCACCGGCACCAACGGCCTGTTCGAGCGCATGAACAAGGCGATCGACCCGTACAACTCGACGGGTGGTTCGCTGGATTCGCGCAAGAGCAACCTGGACAAGGCGGCCAAGAGCCTGCTCGACCAGCAGGCGGCCCTGGATCGTCGCACCGAGACCCTGACTGCGTCGCTGACCAAGAAGTACGCGGCCCTGGATGCGGCGCTGGCGAAGGTGAAGAAGCAGGGCGAGCAGATCGTCTCCATCTTCGAGGCGATCAACGCCCAGGCGAAGAAGTAACTGATCGCTGCTGACAAAGCCCGGCGGCACCGAACAGGTGCCCCGGGCTTCATTGTTTGACGGCTAAAGTTTTTTGACGTGACGGCGATACAAGGGTATATGCACCTTTTTCGCTGCAACGAGGTAGATCCATGAACCCGATGTTGGCCCTTCGGCAGTACCAGAAAGTCAATGGCGCGGCGCAGACGTCCGAGGCCAGCCCGCACCGCCTGGTGCAGATGCTCATGCAGGGCGGCCTCGACCGCCTGGCCCAGGCCAAGGGCGCGATCGCGCGCAATGACATTGCCCAGCGCGGCATTCTGATCGGCAAGGCCATCGATATCATCGGCGGCCTGCGTGAAGGGCTGGACCTGGAAAACCATGCCGACAGCCTGGCGGACCTGGACAACCTGTATACCTACATGAGCCGTCGCCTGATCGAGGCGAACGTAAAGAGCGATCCGGCGATCATCGATGAAGTGGCGCGCCTGCTGATCACCGTCAAGGAAGGCTGGGATGCGATCGGCGATCAACAGCCGACGCCCTGAATCGGGAGAGATGTCATGAGCGAGGTAGTCGAGCGTATCGAACAGACCCGCGAGGCCTTGCTGGCCGCGCTGGCCAGTCGTGACTGGGACGCCATCGGCGAGCTCGATCTGGAGTGCCGCGTCTGCGTCGAGGATATCGTCGCGGAGGCGGCGATCAACGAAGATGAGGTGCGCGGTAGCCTGGAGCAGTTGCTGGGGGTCTATCGGCAACTGATCGAGATTGCAAGTGGCGAGCGTCAATCAATAGTCGACGAGATGACGCAGATCCGTCAGGCGGAAAATGCCGCAAAGGTATACCATCTGTTCTCTTGACCACAGATGATGTAAAAACCAGCGCGCCATAAATTTGACTGTGTGCGGTTTTTTGACTTTACTAGTGGCTGTTTTCGAATTTCAGACGTCCGAACACTGACCATTCAGTCGGAATGATGTCGAGCATGCCCTCAGGGCGCCGATATGACTAGGGAAGTTGCTATTGCATGTGGCGTGAAACCAAAATCCTCCTGATCGATGACGACAGCGCCCGCCGCCGCGATCTGGCAGTGGTGCTGAACTTCCTCGGCGAAGAAAACCTGTCCTGTTCCAGTCAGGACTGGCAGCAAGCCGTCGAGTCGTTGAGCTCGAGCCGTGAAGTGCTGTGCGTACTGATCGGCACCGTGAATGCTCCAGCCAGTGTGCTGGGGCTCCTTAAGACAGTGGCTGGATGGGATGAGTTCCTTCCGGTTCTGCTTTTGGGTGAAATTTCTTCTGCCGAGTTCCCCGAAGACCTGCGTCGCCGGGTGCTCTCCAACCTCGAAATGCCGCCGAGCTACAGCCAGTTGCTCGACTCGCTGCACCGTGCCCAGGTCTATCGCGAGATGTACGACCAGGCCCGCGAACGTGGCCGTCAGCGCGAGCCCAACCTGTTCCGCAGCCTGGTGGGCACCAGCCGTGCCATCCAGCATGTGCGGCAGATGATGCAGCAAGTGGCCGATACCGACGCCAGCGTGCTGATCCTGGGGGAGTCCGGTACCGGCAAGGAGGTGGTGGCGCGCAACCTGCACTACCACTCCAAGCGTCGCGAAGCGCCGTTCGTACCGGTCAACTGCGGGGCGATCCCGGCGGAACTGCTCGAGAGCGAGCTGTTCGGTCACGAAAAGGGCGCGTTCACCGGGGCGATCACCAGCCGCGCCGGGCGCTTCGAGCTGGCCAACGGTGGCACGCTGTTCCTCGACGAGATCGGCGACATGCCGCTGCCCATGCAGGTCAAGCTGCTGCGTGTGTTGCAGGAGCGTACCTTCGAGCGGGTGGGTAGCAACAAGACCCAGAGCATCGATGTGCGCATCATCGCCGCGACCCACAAGAACCTCGAGAGCATGATCGAGGATGGGACCTTCCGCGAAGACCTCTACTACCGGTTGAATGTCTTCCCTATCGAGATGGCGCCACTGCGCGAGCGAGTCGAGGATATCCCGCTGCTGATGAACGAGCTGATCTCGCGCATGGAGCACGAGAAGCGCGGCTCGATCCGTTTCAATTCGGCGGCGATCATGTCGCTGTGCCGTCATGGCTGGCCGGGCAACGTGCGTGAACTGGCCAACCTGGTCGAACGCATGGCGATCATGCACCCCTATGGGGTGATCGGCGTGTCGGAACTTCCAAAGAAATTCCGCTATGTCGATGACGAGGACGAGCAGTTGGTGGACAGCCTGCGCAGCGACCTCGAGGAGCGCGTGGCGATCAACGGCAACACGCCGAACTTCGCCAGCCATGCCATGCTGCCGCCGGAAGGGCTCGACCTGAAGGACTATCTCGGCGGCCTTGAGCAGGGGCTGATCCAGCAGGCGCTGGATGACGCCAATGGCATCGTTGCGCGCGCCGCGGAGCGGCTGCGTATCCGTCGTACCACGCTGGTGGAGAAGATGCGCAAGTACGGCATGAGTCGCCAGGGTGGCGAGGAGCAGGCGGAGGATTGACGCCTGCGGTATCCGTCGAGGGCTATGGACAGCCCCGCGGATGCAATATCCTTACCTTTCGAAGGGGTGCAAAGCCCCGTGGCCAGCGGTCTCGCGGCCGTCTGTGCGAATGCTCCCCGGTTGTCTCTCGCCACCTCCGGCACGCGTATTGCTATATCGCTGGCAATACACCGTTTTTGACGGTCAGCCACGCGAGAGAGCACGATGCCCCAGGCCGCCCACATGTCCCGAGTCCCCGATCCGCAGGGGCGCACCCCGGTCGAGCAGGAAAGCCGACAGGGTCTTGAGCAGGCGTTCGCCCTGTTCAACCAGGTTTCCTCCCAGCTCAGCGAGTCCTACAGCATGCTCGAGGCGCGCGTCAGTGAGCTCAAGGGTGAGCTGGCGGTGGTCAGTGCCCAGCGCATGGCGGAGCTGGGCGAGAAGGAGCGGGTGGCCAATCGTTTGCAGAACCTGCTGGACCTGCTGCCGGGCGGGGTGATCGTGATCGATGCGCAGGGCTATGTGCGCGAGGCCAATCCGGCCGCGTGCGACCTGCTGGGCGAGCCGTTGGTTGGCGAGCTCTGGCGCCAGGTGATCGCGCGCAGCTTCGCGCCGCGCAAGGATGACGGCCATGAGGTGTCGCTGCGTGACGGTCGTCGCCTGTCGATCGCCACGCGCTCGCTGGATGCCGAGCCCGGGCAGTTGGTACTGCTGACCGATCTGACTGAAACCCGTCGCCTGCAGGACCAGCTCTCGCGCCATGAACGCCTGTCGTCGCTCGGCCGCATGGTGGCCTCGCTGGCGCACCAGATCCGTACCCCATTGTCGGCGGCGATGCTCTATGCCAGCCATCTGGCCGACAGCGAAAAAACCTTGTCGGACGATACCCGGCAGCGCTTTGCCGGGAGCCTGAAGGAGCGCCTGCACGAACTGGAGCACCAGGTCCGTGACATGCTGGTGTTTGCCCGTGGCGAGCTGCCGCTGAGCGATCGGCTGACCCCCAAGGCATTGTTCCAGGCGTTGCAGCAGGCAGCGCAGGTTCATGTTCAGGGGCAGTCGGTGCGCTGGCAGTGCGATGTGCACCTTGGCGAGTTGCTGTGCAATCGCGACACCCTGGTGGGCGCTTTGCTCAACCTGATCGACAACGCCGTGCAGGCCAGTGAGGGGGCGGTGCGGCTCAAGGTTCACCTGTATCGACGCGACCAGCACCTGCATTTGTGCGTCAGTGATGCCGGCAGCGGCATCGATGCCGAGCTCCTGGCACGGCTGGGCGAGCCATTCCTGACCACCAAGTCGACCGGTACCGGGCTGGGCCTGGCGGTCGTCCAGGCTGTGGTGCGTGCTCATCAGGGGGCATTGCGGCTACGTTCGAGGCCGGGCCGTGGCACCTGTGCCCAAGTGATCCTGCCATTGATCACCGCGGCGTCGAAAGGGGAGCACTGATGGACATCAAGGTGCTGCTGGTCGAGGACGACCGCACGTTGCGCCAGGCGCTGGCGGACACCCTGGAGATCGGCGGCTTCGCTCATCTTGCCGTGGGTTCGGCCGAGGAGGCGCTGCAAGCGGTCGCGCGCGAGCCGTTCAGCCTGGTGGTCAGTGATGTGAACATGCCGGGCATGGATGGTCATCAGTTGCTGGCGCAACTCGGGCGCCATCATCCGCAACTGCCGGTGCTGCTGATGACGGCCCATGCCGCGGTGGAGCGGGCGGTCGACGCCATGCGCCAGGGCGCGGTCGACTACCTGGTCAAGCCGTTCGAGCCCAGGGCGCTGATCAGCCTGGTGGAGCGACACGCAGCGGGTCATCCCGAGGTGGGCGAGGAAGAGGGGCCGGTCGCCTGCGAGCCTGCCAGCCTGCAACTGCTCGAGTTGGCGGCGCGGGTCGCGCGCAGCGACTCCACCGTACTGATCTCGGGTGAGTCGGGGACCGGCAAGGAGGTGCTGGCGCGCTTCATTCATCAGCAGTCGCCACGGGCAGCGGCGCCGTTCGTGGCGATCAACTGTGCGGCGATCCCCGACAACATGCTCGAAGCCACACTGTTCGGTCATGAGAAGGGGGCCTTCACGGGGGCCATTGCCGCGCAGGCCGGCAAGTTCGAACAAGCCGATGGCGGCACCTTGCTGCTCGACGAGATTTCCGAAATGCCGTTGGCGCTGCAGGCCAAGCTGCTGCGGGTGTTGCAGGAGCGCGAAGTGGAGCGGGTCGGTGGGCGCAAGCCGATCGCCCTGGACATCCGGGTACTGGCCACCACCAACCGCGATCTGCTTGGCGAGGTGGCTGCCGGGCGCTTCCGTGAAGACCTCTACTATCGCCTGTCGGTGTTTCCGTTGGCCTGGCGTGCCCTGCGCGAGCGTCCGGGCGACATCCTGCCGCTGGCCGAGCGCCTGCTGGCGCGGCATGTCGGCAAGATGAGGCATGCGCCGGTGCGTCTGTCCGCCGATGCCCGCGCTTGCCTGCAGGCGCACGCCTGGCCGGGCAATGTGCGCGAGCTGGACAACGCCCTGCAGCGGGCGCTGATCCTGCAGCAGGGCGGGGTGATCGAGGCGGCGGATTTCTGTCTGGCGGGCGTCATTCCATTGTCGGCTCCCGCCAGGGCCGCGCCAGTGGTCGAAGACTGCGCGGTTGAGTCCATGGGGCTGGGTGACGACATGCGTCGCCACGAATACCAGATGATCATCGACACCTTGCGTGCCGAGCGCGGTCGTCGCAAGGAGGCTGCCGAACGCTTGGGTATCAGCCCGCGCACTTTGCGCTACAAGCTGGCGCAGATGCGTGATGCAGGGCTCGATGTGGAAGCCAGCCTGTTTGGCTGACCAACTGTTTTGAATGTATGACGGGCGGGCTGGCACTCCTCTTGCTAGTCCCAGCCTATTCGCTGCATGAGTGTCAAAAAAATGCGGCCGCCGGAGAGAGAAGTCCATGACCCAAGGTGTTGAATTCAATCGTCTGATGATGGACATGCGCGCCATGAAGGCCGAAGCCATGTCCACGCCCAAGACCGCTGCCGCGCCCGAACTGGCGCCGGGGCAGAGCAGCTTCGCCGACATGCTCGGCCAGGCGATTGGCAAGGTGCATGAAACCCAGCAGGCCTCGAACCAGCTGGCCAACGCCTTTGAAATTGGCAAGAGCGGTGTCGACCTGACTGACGTCATGATCGCTTCGCAGAAAGCCTCCGTGTCGTTCCAGGCATTGACCCAGGTACGCAACAAGCTGGTACAGGCGTACCAGGACATCATGCAGATGCCGGTATAAGGGCGAGAGTGAGTCATGGCCGAAGCAGTCGTCGATAACGCCCCCGCCAAAAGTGGCCCGCCAGCGGCCAAGCCGCCGCTGTTCGGCATGGCGTTCCTGGAAAACATCTCGCAGATGCCCATGCTGCGTCAGGTCGGCCTGCTGGTCGGCCTGGCCGCCAGCGTGGCCATCGGCTTTGCCGTGGTGCTCTGGTCGCAGCAGCCGGACTACCGGCCGCTGTACGGCAGCCTTGCGGGCATGGACACCAAGCAAGTGATGGACACGCTTGCCTCCGCCGACATCCCCTATCACGTGGAGCCCAACTCCGGCGCCCTGCTGGTCAAGGCCGACGACCTCTCCCGTGCGCGCCTGAAACTGGCTGCCGCCGGCGTGGCGCCGAGCGATGGCAACGTCGGTTTCGAGCTGCTGGATAAAGAGCAGGGGCTGGGCACCAGCCAGTTCATGGAAACCACGCGCTACCGCCGCAGCCTCGAAGGTGAGCTGGCCCGTACCGTTTCCAGCCTGAACAATGTCAAGGCCGCACGCGTGCACCTGGCGATCCCGAAAAGCTCGGTATTCGTTCGTGACGAGCGCAAGCCAAGCGCCTCGGTGCTGGTCGAGCTGTATCCGGGCCGCGCCCTCGAGTCTGGCCAGGTCATGGCCATCGTCAATCTTGTGGCCACCAGCGTTCCGGAACTGGACAAGTCGCAGGTGACCGTGGTCGACCAGAAGGGCAACCTGCTCTCCGACCAGTTGCAGGACACCGCCCTGACCATGGCCGGCAAACAGTTCGACTACAGCCGCCGCATGGAAGGCCTGCTCACCCAGCGCGTACACAACATCCTGCAGCCGGTGCTGGGCAACGACCGCTACAAGGCCGAAGTGTCGGCCGACGTCGACTTCAGCGCCGTCGAGTCCACCTCCGAACAGTTCAACCCCGACCAGCCGGCACTGCGCAGCGAGCAGTCGGTCAACGAGCAGCGCTCCAGCAGCCAGGGCCCGCAAGGTGTGCCGGGTGCCCTGAGCAACCAGCCGCCGGCCGGCGCCTCCGCGCCTGAGAACGCCCGTACGGCCGCGACACCTGCAGGTGCCATCCAGCCAGGCCAGCCGCTGGTTGACTCCAACGGCCAGCAGATCATGGACCCGGCCACCGGCCAGCCGATGCTCGCGCCGTACCCGAGCGACAAGCGCCAGCAGAGCACCAAGAACTTCGAACTGGACCGCTCCATCAGCCACACCCGCCAGCAGCAGGGTCGCCTGACCCGTCTGTCGGTGGCCGTGGTGGTGGATGACCAGGTCAAGCTCGACGCCGCCAGCGGCGAAGCCACCCGCACCCCGTGGGGTGCCGAGGACCTGGCGCGCTTCACCCGCCTGGTGCAGGACGCCGTGGGCTTCGATGCCAGCCGTGGCGACAGCGTGACCGTGATCAACGTGCCGTTCGCCGCCGACCGTGGCGACGAGCTGGTCGACATTCCGTTCTACTCGCAGCCATGGTTCTGGGACATCGTCAAGCAAGTGCTGGGCGTGTTGTTCATCCTGGTGCTGGTGTTCGGCGTGCTGCGTCCGGTGCTCACCAATATCACAGGTGGCGGCAAGCAAGCTGCCACGGACAGCGACATGGAGCTGGGCGGCATGATCGGTCTGGATGGCGAACTGGCCAACGACCGTGTCAGCCTGGGTGGCCCGACAAGCATTCTGTTGCCAAGCCCGAGCGAGGGTTACGAGGCACAGCTCAACGCAATCAAGGGCCTGGTGGCCGAAGACCCGGGCCGCGTGGCCCAGGTCGTGAAAGAGTGGATCAACGCCGATGAGTGACAATCGAGCCATTACCGCCAAGCTGAGCCGCGTCGACAAGGCGGCCATTCTCCTGCTCTCGCTCGGCGAGACCGATGCCGCGCAGGTACTGCGCCACATGGGGCCCAAGGAAGTGCAGCGGGTCGGTGTGGCCATGGCGCAGATGGGCAACGTCCATCGCGAGCAGGTCGAGCAGGTGATGAGCGAGTTCGTCGAGATCGTCGGCGACCAGACCAGCCTGGGCGTCGGCTCCGATGGCTACATTCGCAAGATGCTCAACCAGGCGCTCGGCGAGGACAAGGCCAACGGCCTGATCGACCGCATCCTGCTGGGTGGCAATACCAGCGGCCTGGACAGCCTCAAGTGGATGGAGCCGCGTGCCGTGGCCGATGTCATCCGCTATGAGCACCCGCAGATCCAGGCCATCGTGGTCGCCTACCTCGACCCCGACCAGGCCGGTGAAGTGCTGAGCAATTTCGACCACAAGGTGCGCCTGGACATCGTCCTGCGCGTCTCGTCGCTCAATACCGTGCAGCCGGCGGCGCTCAAGGAACTCAACCAGATTCTCGAGAAGCAGTTCTCCGGCAACTCCAATGCCGCGCGCACCACCCTGGGTGGCATCAAGCGCGCCGCCGACATCATGAACTTCCTCGACAGTTCGGTGGAAGGCGCGCTGATGGACGCGATCCGCGAGATCGACAGCGACCTGTCGGAGCAGATCGAAGACTTGATGTTCGTCTTCAACAACCTGGCCGACGTCGACGACCGTGGTATCCAGGCGCTGCTGCGCGAAGTGTCCTCCGACGTGCTGGTGGTGTCGCTCAAGGGTGCCGACGAGAAGGTCAAGGACAAGGTCTTCAAGAACATGTCCAAGCGCGCCTCGGAACTGCTGCGCGACGACCTGGAGGCGAAAGGGCCGGTGCGGGTCAGCGACGTGGAAACGGCGCAGAAGGAAATCCTCACCATCGCCCGACGCATGGCCGAGGCCGGCGAGATCGTGCTTGGTGGCAAGGGTGCCGAGGAAATGATTTAAGCGGCAAGCTGCAAGCTGCAAGCTACAAGCTGTAAGCGACAAGAGGCGGCGGGCCGAGCGAGTGCTGCCTTTTCTTGAAGCTTGTAGCTTGAAGCTTGAAGCCTGCCGCTAAAGAGGTTTTGAGCATGTCTACCACCGAACACCCCAGCGACCTGATCCGCGCCCGCGACCTCGAGGGTGTCGACGTCTGGGCGCTGCCCAGCTTCGACCCTGAGCCTGAGCCGGTGCCCGAGCCTGAGCCCGAGGTCGTCGAAGAGGAGATCGAGGAAGTGCCGTTGGACGAAGTCCAGCCACTGACCCTCGAAGAACTCGAAGCCATCCGCCAGGAGGCCTACAACGAAGGCTTCGCCACCGGTGAGCGCGAAGGTTTCCATAGCACCCAGCTGAAGGTGCGCCAGGAGGCCGAAGTGGCCCTGGCGGCGAAGCTGGCGAGCCTGGAACAGCTCATGGGCCACCTGCTCGAACCGATCGCCGAGCAAGATACCCAAATCGAGAAAGGCATGGTGCAACTGGTGGCGCACATGGCGCGCCAGGTCATCGGCCGCGAGCTGCGCACCGACTCCAGCCATATCACCCATGTCCTGCGCGAAGCCTTGAAGCTGCTGCCGATGGGGGCCGACAACATCCGCATTCATCTCAACCCCCAGGATTTCGAACTGGCCAAGGCCCTGCGCGAGCGCCACGAGGAAAACTGGAAGCTGCTCGAGGATGAGGCGTTGTTGCCGGGGGGCTGCCGCATCGAGACCGCCCACAGCCGTATCGACGCGACCATGGAGACGCGAATCGAGAAGGCCGTGGCGCAGCTGTTCGACCAGTCCCACGACCATTCGCTGCATCCTGCCGCGCCGGATATCGCCATCGAACTCGAGGGCCAGCCGGGAGCCGCTGATGCGCCTTGATCGCACCAGCTTCGGCAAGCGCCTCGAAGGTTACGCCGACGCCATACGCTTGCCGGACCAGCCGGTGGTCGAAGGCCGCCTGCTGCGCATGGTCGGGTTGACCCTGGAGGCCGAGGGCCTGCGCGCCGCCGTGGGCAGCCGCTGCCTGGTGATCAACGATGACAGCTATCACCCGGTGCAGGTCGAGGCCGAAGTGATGGGCTTCTCCGGTGACAAGGTGTTCCTCATGCCGGTCGGCAGCATCGCCGGCCTGGCCCCGGGTGCCCGGGTGGTGCCGCTGGATGACAGTGGCCGCCTGCCCATGGGCATGAGCATGCTCGGGCGGGTGCTCGACGGCGCCGGCCGGGCCCTGGATGGCAAGGGTGGGATGAAGGCCGAGGACTGGGTGCCGATGGATGGCCCGGTCATCAACCCGCTCAACCGCGACCCCATCAGCCAGCCGCTGGATGTCGGCATTCGCAGCATCAATGGCTTGCTGACGGTCGGGCGCGGCCAGCGCCTGGGTCTGTTCGCCGGTACCGGTGTCGGCAAGTCGGTGCTGCTGGGCATGATGACCCGTTTCACCGAGGCCGAGATCATCGTCGTCGGGCTGATTGGTGAGCGTGGTCGCGAAGTGAAGGAATTCATCGAGCACATCCTCGGCGAGGAAGGGCTCAAGCGTTCGGTCGTGGTTGCGTCACCGGCGGACGACGCTCCGTTGATGCGGCTGCGCGCGGCCATGTACTGCACGCGCATTGCCGAGTATTTCCGCGACAAGGGCAAGAACGTCCTGTTGCTGATGGACTCCCTGACCCGTTTCGCCCAGGCCCAGCGCGAGATCGCCCTGGCCATCGGCGAGCCGCCTGCCACTCGTGGCTATCCGCCTTCGGTGTTCGCCAAGCTGCCCAAGCTGGTGGAGCGGGCGGGTAATGGCGAGCCGGGTGGCGGCTCGATCACGGCGTTCTATACCGTGCTGTCCGAAGGCGATGACCAGCAGGACCCGATCGCCGACTCGGCGCGGGGTGTGCTCGACGGCCACTTCGTGCTGTCGCGGCGCCTGGCCGAGGAAGGGCACTACCCGGCCATCGATATCGAAGCGTCCATCAGCCGGGTCATGCCCCAGGTGGTCGACCCCGACCACCTGCGCCAGGCGCAGAAGTTCAAGCAGCTGTGGTCGCGCCTGTCGCAGAGCCGCGACCTGATCAGTGTCGGCGCCTATGTGGCCGGTGGTGACGTGGAGACCGACCTGGCCATCGCCCTGCAGCCTAAACTGGTGGACTTCCTGCGCCAGGGCCTGGACGAGAACGTCGGCATGGCCCAGAGCCGCGAAGAATTGGGCGCGGTCTTCGCGCCGCCGGCGGGCTGATAGGTCATGGCCCAGCCAAGTCGCGCGGCACGCCTGGTGCCGGTGGTGGAGATGGCCGAAGAGGCCGAGCGCAAGGCTGCCCAGCGAGTGGGGCATTTCCAGCGGCTGGTCAGTGATGCCCAGGTCAAGCTGGCGGAGCTTGAGAGTTTCCGCGAAGCCTATCAGATGCAGTGGATCAACCGCGGCGGGCAGGGGGTCGATGGTAGCTGGCTGCTGAACTACCAGCGTTTCCTTGCGCAACTGGAAACCGCGATGACCCAGCAGCGCCAGAGCCTGACCTGGCACCAGAACAACCTCAATAACGCGCGCAACACCTGGCAGCAGGCCTATGCCCGGGTGGAAGGGCTGCGCAAGCTGGTGCAGCGCTACCTGGACGAGGCCCGGCGGGCCGAAGACAAGCGCGAACAGCGCCTGCTCGACGAGCTTTCCCAGCGCCTGCCCCGCCAATCCCACCTGTAGGAGTCAGCTTGCTGGCGAACCGCGGTGTCCGGATTCGCCAGCAAGCTGGCTCCTACAGGTGAGTTTGAGAAAAAATCGCTTGGCTTGCGGGGTGCCGGGCTGGCTGCTAAACCTTCAGATGTTGTATTCGCCATCACCGAAGGAATCGCTGGCATGGCAGTCGAGACTGATTTTTCACAGGACGGGAAACAGCTGACGATCAAGGTCAAGGGTCGTTTCGATTTCGGCAAGCATCAGGAATTCAGGGACGCCTACGAGCGTCGCCAGCCGGACTCGGTGATCGTTGATCTGAAAGAAGCCACCTATCTGGACAGCTCCGCGTTGGGCATGCTGCTGTTGCTGCGTGACCATGTCGGGGGGGATGAGCCGGATATCCGCGTGGTCCACGCCAGCCCTGACGTTCGCAAGATCCTGGCCATCTCCAATTTCGAAAAGCTGTTCGACATCAGTTGATTGCTGTCATGCCTGCCGAACAGGCGTTGACCGTGCTGATCGCCGAGGATGGCGCCGCGGACCGCATGCTGCTGGCGCAGATCGTGCGGCGCCAGGGGCATGAGGTCATCACGGCGGAGAACGGCGAGCAGGCGGTGGCGGTGTTTGCCGCACAGCGGCCGCAATTGGTGTTGCTGGATGCGTTGATGCCGGTGATGGACGGCTTCGAGGCGGCGCGACAGATCAAGGCGCTGGCGGGCGAGTCGTTGGTGCCGATCATCTTCCTCACGTCGCTCAACGAAGAAGAGGGGCTGGTGCGCTGCCTGGAGGCCGGGGGCGACGACTTCATGGCCAAGCCCTACAGCGCAGTGATCCTGGGCGCCAAGATTCGCGCCATGGACCGTTTGCGCCGGTTGCAGGCCGTGGTGCTGGAGCAGCGCGACCAGATCTCCCGCCATCACCATCATCTGCTCAACGAGCAGCGGGTGGCCAAGGCCGTGTTCGACAAAGTCGCGCATTCCGGCTGCCTCAATGCGTCGAACATCCGCTACCTGCAGTCGCCTTATGCGTTGTTTAACGGTGACCTGCTGCTGGCCGCCTTCACGCCGTCCGGCGATATGCACGTGCTACTGGGGGACTTCACCGGGCACGGCCTGCCGGCGGCGGTCGGCGCCATGCCCCTGGCGGAAGTCTTCTATGGCATGACGGCCAAGGGTTACGGCCTGGTCGAGACGCTGCGCGAGATGAACGCCAAGCTCAAGCGCATCTTGCCGGTGGACATGTTCTGTTGCGCGCTGCTGCTCAACCTGAGCTTCCAGCGTGGGACGGTGGAGCTCTGGAATGGCGGGATGCCGGATGGCTACCAGCTTTCGGCGCAGGGTGAGGTGCTGGCGGTATTGCCTTCGCGTCATCTGCCCCTGGGGATCCTGGCACCTGATCAGTTCGACGACACGACCGAGGTCATGCCGCTGGCCGTGGGGGAACGCCTGTTCCTGCTGTCTGACGGCGTGATCGACAGCGGCGACGTGCGGGAATGCCTGTTCGGGGTGGGGCGCCTGCGCCAGGTGCTGGCTGAAAACCGCCAGCCCGCCCTGCTGTTCGATGAGGTCATGCAGGCGCTGGAGCGCTTCGGTGGCCAGACCCGGGATGACATCAGCCTGTGCGACATCCGCATGCTGGCGCCGGTGGATGCCGTGCCGCAGGCCGTGGTCTACTCCGACAGCGGGCGCTCTAGCCCGCTGGAGTGGGCGTTGAACTTCACGTTGCGTGGCGAGAGCCTAAGGCGTTTCAATCCAGTGCCTTACCTGGTGCAGCTATTGCAGGAAATACATGGCTTGCGGCCTGTCAGCGGGATGCTGCACAGCGTGTTGAGCGAGTTGTATTCCAATGCCCTGGAGCACGGTGTGCTGGGGCTGGACTCAAGCCTCAAGCGCGACGCGCAGGGCTTCTCCGAGTACTATCGTCAACGTGGCCAGCGCCTGGCGGACGACATCGAGGGGTTTGTCGAAATCGCCCTGTTGGTGGAGCCGCGCGGTGAGGGTGGGCATCTGAGGATCGAGGTTCGCGACAGCGGTGCGGGGTTCGATGTCGGGCGGATGCTTGCGCTGGCGCCGGTCGAGCAGGGGTTCAGCGGGCGTGGGTTGGGCTTGGTTCGCCGCCTGGGTTGCCGTGCTCAGTGGCTCGAGGGTGGGCGCCTGGCGCGGGTGGAGTTCGAGTGGTGAGTCGAGGGTCGGCCCGGCGCGAGCTTCGGGCTGGGGTGTAAACAGGCTTGATCAAGGAGTGAGCAAGTGGTGGACGTGCATATCGATCACAAGGTGCTCAGTGACCTTCGGGAGGTCATGGAGGACGGCTATCCGCAATTGCTGGAAACTTTCCTCGAGGACTCCGAGCGACGCCTCAGCCAGCTGCATGAGGCCAAGGATGCCGCTGAGCTCGGTTTGGCGGCGCACAGTTTCAAGGGCAGCAGCAGCAACATGGGGGCGGTGGGTCTGGCCGGCCTCTGCCAGCAACTGGAGGATCGCGTGCGCCAGGTGCCGCTGTACGGTATCGAAGACTTGATCAATCGCATCGACCAGGAGTATCTGGAGGTGCAGCGCTTCTATCGCAACGAACGACAACAGATTTCCGCAGGTTAGGAAACCTGGCGCGAGTTTTGCGTGTCTTTGCCTGGACGTAATTTTCATGTTTCTGGCGCGGAGACTTTTCAATGCCTGTCGCATCCAATCCATTGTTGCAAGCCGGCCTTCTGGGCAAGGCAGCGCGTCCGGCCGCCAGCGTGGCCGACAAACCGCTGCAGGCGGCGGGTGACCAAGGCGCGGGCTTCGATCAGGTCATGGCCCGGCAGGGGCGTGACGCGGCCCCGGCGCGCGATGACAAGGTTTCCCCGAGCACTTCGGGGCAAGCCAAACCCAAGGACAAGGTCGACGCTTCCAGCGGCAACAAGGATGGCAATGCCGCGCCTGCGGTTGCCGATGGCGGCAAGAAGTTGCCCGCCACGGACAAGCCGCCCGTTGCCGATGGCGGTGACGAGGCTGCCGACAGTGGTGCTTCCGCGCTCCTGGATGCCAGCCTGGTTGCCGGGCAGGTGACCGACGCCCAGCCTGGCGCCCAGTTGCTGCAGGCCCAAGCCGAGGCGGTTGCGCCAGTGCTGCAGGCTGCGGTCCAGCCGCCATTGCCGCCTGCTGCTCCGGCAGCCCCAAGCCCTGTGGTCGAGGAGCAGCCTGCGCAGGCGGCGTTCGACCCGGAGGTCGACCCATTGGCCGATATGCCAACCTTGCGCCTGGCGCTCGAGCAGAATGCCCAGGCGCGCGGTACCACCTCGGCGCATGCCGGCAGCGCGCGCGCCGACCAGGGGCAGCAGCCGGCGGAAACCAATCAGGCGCCCGTCAATACCTTGGCGAACCTGACCGAGAAGGCCGAGGCCGAGTCGGGCCGATCCGAGCACGGTGAAAAAGGCTTTGCCGGGTTGCTCGATGACGGCCTCAAGGATCTCAAGAGCGCCAGCAGCGACACGCGGGTGGATGACTTCGCCAATCGCCTGGCCAGCCTCACCCAGGCGGCCACGCCGAAGACGGCCAACGCCGTGCCTGTCACGCCGAGCCCGTTGCAGCAACCTTTGCAGATGAACCAGGGCGCCTGGACCGAAGGGTTGGTGAACCGGGTCATGTACCTGTCCAGCCAGAATCTCAAGTCGGCCGATATCCAGCTTGAGCCTGCCGAGCTCGGGCGTCTGGACATCCGCGTCAATGTGGCGGCGGACCAGCCCACGCAGATCCACTTCATCAGTGGTCACGCGGGCGTGCGCGACGCCCTGGACAGCCAGGCCCACCGTTTGCGCGAATTGTTCACCCAGCAGGGGTTGGCCCAGCCTGATGTCAGTGTCGCCGACCAGTCCCGTGGTCAGCAGCAACAGCAGCAGGCGCAGCAGGGGGGCTCGAACCTCTCTGGTGTCGCGGCCCGTCGCGCCGAGCGCGGTGAGGGTGAGCCAGGTGAGTTGGCCGACGCCGCCCGTCCGGTGGAGCAGCAGGTCGTCATCGGCGACAGTGTGGTCGACTACTACGCCTGATTCCGCCAGGGGCCTCTGTAGGAGCGGCTTCAGCCGCGATGCATTCACCGCGGTGCCTGACACCCGCTGTGCGGGTGATCGCGGCTAAAGCCGCTCCTACAGACAAATCTGGCATAACACTTGCTCAAGCCACGTCATCCTACTTAGAAACCTTGTTGGACGACGGATTATTGGCATGGCGAAGAGCGACGCAGTGAAAGACCCCGCCACTAAAGGCAAACTCAAGCTGATCCTGCTGCTGGTACTGGCCTTGCTGCTGGCGGTCGGCCTGTCGGTGGGCGCGACCTGGTTCTTCATGCACAAGAGCGAGTCGGCGCCCGCCGTGGATCCGGCCCAGGCCAACGCCAAGGCGGCGGCGATCTATGAACCCCTGGCACCGGCCTTCGTGGTCAACTTCAACCAAAACGGGCGCCAGCGCTACATGCAGGTGAGCATCACCATGCAGGGGCGTAGCCAGGCGGACCTGGAAGCGCTGAAGGTGCACATGCCGGTCATCCGCAACAACCTGGTCATGATGTTCTCCGGGCAGGGCTTCGACACCCTCGCCAGCAGCCCGGTCGGGCAGGAGATGCTGCGTCAGAAAGCCACCGCGGTGGTTCAGGAAGTGGCGCAGAAAGAAGTCGGCAGGCCGGTCGTCGACCAGCTGCTGTTCACCAATTTCGTATTGCAGTAGGAGCACATAGATGGCCGTGCAGGACCTGCTGTCCCAGGATGAGATCGACGCCCTGCTGCATGGGGTGGACGATGGTCTGGTACAAACCGAAAGTGCTGGCGAGCCCGGCAGCATCAAGAGCTACGACCTGACCAGTCAGGACCGTATCGTGCGGGGTCGCATGCCGACCCTGGAAATGATCAACGAGCGCTTTGCCCGCTACACCCGCATCAGCATGTTCAACCTGCTGCGCCGCTCCGCGGATGTGGCCGTGGGCGGCGTGCAGGTGATGAAGTTCGGCGAGTACGTGCACTCGCTGTACGTGCCCACCAGCCTCAACCTGGTCAAGATCAAGCCGCTGCGCGGTACCGCGCTGTTCATCCTCGACGCCAAGCTGGTGTTCAAGCTGGTGGACAATTTCTTCGGTGGCGACGGCCGCCACGCCAAGATCGAAGGGCGTGAGTTCACCCCGACCGAGCTGCGCGTGGTACGCATGGTGCTGGACCAGTGCTTCGTCGACCTCAAGGAGGCGTGGCAGGCGATCATGCCGGTCAACTTCGAGTACATCAACTCCGAGGTCAACCCGGCCATGGCCAACATCGTCGGCCCCAGCGAAGCGGTGGTGGTCTCCACCTTCCACATCGAGCTTGATGGCGGTGGCGGCGACCTGCACGTGACCATGCCGTACTCGATGATCGAGCCGGTGCGCGAGATGCTCGATGCCGGCTTCCAGTCCGACCTGGACGACCAGGACGAGCGCTGGGTCAAGGCCCTGCGCGAGGACGTGCTGGACGTCGCGGTGCCGATGTCGGCCACCGTTGCCCGTCGCCAGCTCAAGCTGCGCGACATCCTGCACATGCAGCCGGGTGACGTGATCCCGGTGGAGCTGCCCGAGCACCTGGTCCTGCGGGCCAACGGTGTGCCGGCGTTCAAGGCGCGACTGGGTTCGCACAAGGGCACCCTGGCGCTGCAGATCATCGACCCGATCGAACGCCGCTGATGGCGCGTCGATCGCTCTAAACGTATTGAAAGGTTGTCGAGGAAATCATGGCTAACGAAAACGAGATCAGCTCCCCTGAGGAACAGGCCCTGGCCGATGAGTGGGCTGCGGCCCTCGAAGAAACCGGCGATGCCGGGCAGGCCGATATCGATGCCCTGCTGGGTGGTGACGCCGGTCACGCCGGTGGTGATCGCCTGCCGATGGAAGAGTTCGCAAGCTCGCCCAAGCTCAACGAGAACGTCAGTCTCGAAGGCCCCAACCTGGATGTGATCCTGGATATTCCGGTGAGCATTTCCATGGAAGTGGGCAGTACCGAGATCAACATCCGCAACCTGCTGCAGCTCAACCAGGGCTCGGTGATCGAACTCGACCGCCTGGCCGGCGAGCCGCTGGACGTGCTGGTCAACGGCACCCTGATCGCCCACGGCGAGGTGGTGGTGGTCAACGAGAAGTTCGGCATTCGCCTGACCGACGTGATCAGCCCCAGCGAACGTATCAAGAAGCTGCGCTGAGTGAAGGGCATGGTGCGGGCCGCCACGGCCTTCGCAGCACTGCTGGCCAGCGAGGCGGTGATCGCCGCCGAGCCCGCCACCCCGGTGGTGTCGGCGGCGAGCTCGGGCAGCGTGAGCGGGCAGTTGGCGCAAATGGTCTTCGGCCTGTTGCTGGTGGTTGGCCTGATCTTCTTCCTGGCCTGGTTGCTGCGGCGCATGCAGGGTACCGCGCAGCGCGGCGCGCCGGTGATCGAGATCGTCGGCAGCCGTGCCATCGGCCCGCGTGACCGGCTGTTGCTGGTGCAGGTCGGCAAGGAGCAGATCCTGATCGGCCACACCCCGGGCAGCATCGAAGCCTTGCACGTGCTTGCCGAACCTGTCGAGGTGCCCGCCGGTGCGCGCCAGGCCGCGCCGGAATTCGCCCAGCGGCTGCTCGAGCTGATGGGCAAGGATCATAAGGACAAGAAGTGATGAAGGGCGCCCTGCGCATGCTGTTGACCCTGGCGCTGCTGCTGGCCGCGCCGCTGGCCCTGGCCGCCGACCCGCTGTCGATCCCGGCCATCACCTTGTCCAGTGGTGCGGACGGGCAGCAGGAGTACTCGGTCAGCCTGCAGATCCTGATGATCATGACGGCGCTGAGCTTTATTCCGGCGTTCGTCATCCTGATGACCAGCTTCACCCGGATCATCATCGTCTTCTCCATCCTGCGCCAGGCCCTGGGCCTGCAGCAGACGCCGTCGAACCAGGTGCTCACGGGCATGGCGCTGTTCCTGACCATGTTCATCATGGCGCCGGTCTTCGAGCGGGTGAACAAGGATGCCATCCAGCCTTACCTGGCCGAGCAGATGACGGCCCAGCAGGCTATCGACAAGGCCCAGGGGCCGCTCAAGGACTTCATGCTGGCACAGACCCGGCAGAGCGACCTCGACCTGTTCATGCGCCTGTCCAAGCGCACCGACATCGCCGGGCCCGACCAGGTGCCGCTGACCATCCTGGTGCCGGCGTTCGTCACCTCGGAGCTCAAGACTGCGTTCCAGATTGGCTTCATGATCTTCATCCCGTTCCTGATCATCGACATGGTGGTTGCCAGTGTGCTGATGGCGATGGGCATGATGATGCTGTCGCCGCTGATCATCTCGTTGCCGTTCAAGATCATGCTGTTCGTGCTGGTCGATGGCTGGGCACTGATCATGGGCACCCTTGCCGGCAGTTTCGGTGGCGTCTGACGCCATCCAGGAGGGTTTTGCATGACACCTGAAGTTGCAGTCGACCTGTTCCGCAACGCCTTGTGGCTGACCACCCTGATGGTCGCGGTGCTGGTGGTGCCGAGCCTGTTGGTGGGCCTGGTGGTGGCCATGTTCCAGGCCGCCACCCAGATCAACGAGCAGACCCTGAGCTTCCTGCCGCGCCTGCTGGTGATGCTGATCACGCTGATCGTCGCCGGGCCGTGGCTGGTGCAGAAGTTCATGGAGTACTTCATCGGCCTGTACACCAGCATTCCACAGCTGATCGGTTGACGCTGCGATGCTCGAGCTGACCGACACGCAGATCGGTACCTGGGTCGCCACCTTCATCCTGCCGTTGTTCAGGGTGACGGCGCTGTTGATGACCATGCCGATCTTCGGCACCAAGATGCTGCCGGCGCGGGTGCGCCTGTACGCCGCCGTGGCCATCACCGTGGTGATCGTGCCGGGCCTGCCGCCGCTTCCCGAGATCGACCCGCTGAGCCTGCGCGGTGTGCTGCTGTGCGGGGAGCAGATCATCGTCGGTGCGTTGTTCGGCTTCTCCCTGCAGCTGCTGTTCCAGGCCTTCGTGGTGGCGGGGCAGATCGTCGCGGTGCAGATGGGCATGGCCTTTGCGTCGATGGTCGACCCGGCCAACGGCGTCAACGTCGCGGTGGTCAGCCAGTTCATGACCATGCTGGTGAGCGTGCTGTTCCTGGTGATGAACGGCCACCTGGTGGCATTCGAGATCCTCACTGAAAGCTTCACCACCCTGCCGGTGGGCAATGCGCTGGTGGTCAATCATTTCTGGGAGATGGCCGGGCGCCTGAGCTGGGTGCTGGGCGCGGGGCTGTTGCTGATCCTGCCGGCGATCGCCGCACTGCTGGTGGTCAACGTCGCGTTCGGCGTGATGACGCGGGCGGCGCCGCAGTTGAACATCTTTTCCATCGGTTTCCCGCTGACCCTGGTGCTGGGGCTCGGCATCTTCTGGGTCGGCCTGGCCGATATTCTTTCCCACTACCAGGCACTGGCCAGCGAAGCGCTGCAGTGGCTGCGTGAACTGGCACGGGCGCGCTGAGCATGGCGGAGAGCGAAAGCGGTCAGGACAAGACGGAAGAGCCCACCGACAAGCGCAAGCGCGACGCGCGCGAGAAGGGTGAGATCGCCCGGTCCAAGGAGCTGAACACGGTGGCGGTGACGCTGGCGGGTGCTGGCGGGCTGTTGGCGTTCGGTGGGCAGATGGCTGAAACGTTGATGACGCTGATGCGTGCGAATTTCACCCTCACCCGTGAGGTGATCGTGGATGAGCGCAGCATGGGCGCGTTCCTGTTGGCGTCTGGGAAGATGGCGATCTGGTCGGTGCAGCCGGTGATGATCCTGCTGTTCGTGATCTCCTTTGTCGCGCCCATCGCCCTGGGTGGTTTCCTGTTCTCGGGTAGCCTGTTGCAGCCCAAGTTCAGCCGGATGAACCCGTTGGCGGGGATCAAGCGCATGTTTTCCCTGCATGCGCTGACCGAGCTGCTCAAGGCCATGGCCAAGTTCCTGGTCATCCTGGTGGTGGCGCTGGTGGTCCTGGCCAGCGACCGCCAGGCGCTGCTGTCGATTGCCAACGAACCTCTGGAGCAGGCGGTCATCCATGCCGTGCAGGTGGTGGGCTGGAGTGCCTTGTGGATGGCGGCCGGTTTGCTGTTGATTGCAGCGGCGGACGTGCCGTTCCAGCTCTGGCAGGCGCACAAGAAACTGAAGATGACCAAGCAGGAAGTGCGTGACGAGTACAAGGACTCCGAAGGCAAGCCTGAGGTGAAGCAGCGTATTCGCCAGCTGCAGCGGGAGGCTTCGCAGCGGCGCATGATGGCGGCGGTGCCGGAGGCTGACGTGATCATCACCAACCCGACGCACTATGCGGTGGCGTTGCAGTACGACCCGGAGAAGGGCGGGGCGGCGCCGTTGCTGCTGGCCAAGGGTACCGACTTCCTGGCGCTGAAGATGCGGGAGATCGGGGTCGAGCACAAGGTGCAGATCCTTGAGTCGCCGGCGCTGGCGCGGGCGATCTACTATTCCACCGAGCTGGAAGAGGAGATTCCGGCGGGGTTGTACCTGGCGGTGGCGCAGGTGTTGGCCTATGTGTTCCAGATTCGCCAGTACCGGGCGGGCAAGGGCAAGGCGCCGGAGCCGTTGAAGAAAGATCTGCCGATTCCCGAGGATTTGCGGCGCGATAGTTGAGGTTGGTCGGTTCGGGCGCCGCTTGCGCGGTGCATCGCGGATGAATCCGCTCCTACAGGCGACCGATAAATCACGGCGTACACTGTAGGAGCGGATTTATCCGCGATACGCCGCACAGGCGGCGCTCGGTCTCAATATCCCTGCAAAAACATCGCCTGGCACCTGTCCGCCAACACGCGATCCAAAGCCCCGTGCTCCTAAAATTCCCCACCCCCAAGAAAGTTGGAAGGCTTCTTGCAAAGGCAGCGCCAGGCGCCACGCAGGCGTCAAAGTTTTTGCTTGAAGAGGACTCGCGGTGGATCGCACTCAGTTAATCAGCAACGCCCGCAACAACCTGGCCGGTCTCGGCCGGGGCAACCTCGGCGTGCCGCTGCTGCTGCTGGTGATGCTGGCAATGATGATGTTGCCGATCCCGCCGTTCCTGCTCGACGTCTTCTTCACCTTCAACATCGCCCTGTCGATCGTGGTCCTGCTGGTCTGCGTCTACGCCCTGCGCCCGCTGGACTTTGCCGCCTTTCCCACCATCCTGCTGGTCGCCACGCTGCTGCGCCTGGCGCTGAACGTCGCCTCCACCCGTGTGGTCATGCTCCACGGCCAGGAAGGCCATGGCGCCGCGGGCAAGGTGATCCAGGCCTTCGGCGAAGTGGTGATCGGCGGCAACTATGTCGTGGGTGCGGTGGTGTTCGCCATCCTCATGATCATCAACTTCGTGGTCGTGACCAAGGGTGCCGGGCGTATCTCCGAAGTGAGCGCGCGCTTCACCCTCGACGCCATGCCCGGCAAGCAGATGGCCATCGACGCCGACCTCAACGCCGGCCTGATCGACCAGGCGCAGGCCAAGTCCCGCCGTGCCGAAGTCGCCCAGGAAGCCGAGTTCTACGGCTCGATGGACGGTGCCAGCAAGTTCGTCCGTGGCGACGCCATCGCCGGCCTGCTGATCCTGTTCATCAACCTCATCGGCGGCATGCTCATCGGCATGCTGCAGCACAACATGTCCTTTGCCGATGCCGGCAAGGTCTACGCCCTGCTGACCATCGGTGACGGTTTGGTGGCGCAATTGCCATCACTGCTGCTGTCCACCGCCGCCGCGATCATGGTCACCCGTGCCTCGGGCTCCGAGGACATGGGCAAGCTGATCAACCGGCAGATGTTCGATTCGCCCAAGGCCCTGGCGGTGTCTGCCGGCCTGATGATCGTCATGGGCCTGGTGCCGGGAATGCCGCACATCGCCTTCCTCAGCCTTGGCCTGCTGGCTGCCGGTGGTGCCTACCTGGTGTGGAAGAAGCAACAGAAAGCCAAGGTCGAGGCCGCGCAGGAATTGCAGCGCCAGCAAGACCTGCTGCCATCGCCGCAGCGCGCGCTGGAAACCAAGGAGCTGGGCTGGGATGACGTCACCCCCATCGACATGATCGGCCTGGAAGTGGGCTATCGCCTGATTCCGCTGGTCGACCGTAACCAGGGTGGTCAATTGCTGGCGCGGATCAAAGGGGTGCGCAAGAAGCTTTCGCAAGACCTGGGCTTCCTCATGCCCACCGTGCATATCCGCGACAACCTCGACTTGCAACCCAGCGCCTATCGGCTGACGCTGATGGGGGTGATCCTCGCCGAGGCGGAGATCTACCCCGACCGCGAGCTGGCGATCAACCCCGGGCAGGTGTTCGGTTCCCTCAACGGTATCGCCGCCCGCGATCCGGCGTTCGGCCTGGAAGCGGTATGGATCGATATCGCCCAGCGTGCGCAGGCGCAGTCGCTGGGCTATACGGTGGTGGACGCCAGTACGGTGGTCGCCACGCACTTGAACCAGATCCTGCAGAAGCACTGCCATGAGCTGATCGGCCACGAGGAGGTCCAGCAACTGCTGCAGGTGCTGGCCAAGGTCTCGCCGAAACTGGCTGAAGAGGTGGTGCCGGGTGTCATTTCCTTGTCGGGCCTGCTCAAGGTCCTGCAGGCGTTGCTTGCCGAGCAAGTGCCGGTGCGTGACATTCGCAGCATTGCCGAAGCCATCGCCAACAACGCCGTGAAGAGTCAAGATACCGCCGCGCTGGTGGCGGTGGTGCGGGTCGGATTGTGTCGCGCCATCGTGCAAAGCATTGTCGGCGTTGAGTCCGAGCTGCCTGTGATCACCCTTGAGCCAAGGTTGGAACAGATCTTGCTCAATAGTCTGCAAAGGGCCGGGCAGGGTCAGGAAGATGGTGTTCTTCTTGAACCAAGCATGGCCGAAAAGCTTCAGCGTTCGTTGATCGAGGCCGCCCAGCGTCAGGAAATGCAGGGCCAGCCGGCCATCCTCCTGGTGGCCGGCCCGATCCGGGCCATGCTGTCGCGCTTCGGCCGCCTGGCTGTACCGAATTTGCATGTTTTGGCGTATCAGGAAATACCTGACAACAAGCAAGTCACCATCGTTGCCACCGTGGGCCCAAATGGCTGAGGTAGTGGGTTATGCAAGTTAAGCGTTTTTTCGCCGCCGATATGCGTCAGGCCATGAAGCTGGTCCGGGATGAGCTCGGCTCCGACGCCGCCATCATCGGCAACCGGCGCATCGCTGGCGGTGTCGAGTTGACGGCCGCGCTGGACTACAAGCTGTCCGCCCTGGCCCCACGCGTACCCAACGCCGAGCTCGAGGACGAGTTGCGCAAGACGCAGTCGCGCATCGTCACCGCCCAGGCGCAGATCAATGACCGCAGCGAGCTGGGCGAGGGTAATCGCCAGCTGTTCGCCGGCCAGTCGCTGACGGCCTCCGAGCCGCTGGTCGAGCCTCATGTCGATGAGCCGGCGCCAGTCGCCGCGCCCGCGCAGCCGGCGGTAGACCCGCGCCTGTTCGACGCCATGCGCTTCGAGCTGAGCGGCCTGCGCGAGCTGCTTGAGGTGCAACTCGGCTCCCTCGCCTGGAGCCAGTTGCAAGGCAGCAAGCCGCAACAGGCCAATCTCTGGCGTCGCCTGCAGCGTCTGGGCCTTTCCGGTGGCCTGGCGCGCGAACTGCTCGAGCTCACGGCTGAAATCGAAGAGCCGCGCCAAGCCTGGCGCATGGTCCTGGCGCACCTGGCGCGGATGATCGACGTGCCCGAGATCGAACCGATCGAAGAGGGCGGGGTGATCGCCATGGTCGGCCCGGCCGGCATGGGCAAGACCACCACGCTGGCCAAGCTGGCCGCCCGCTATGTGCTCAAGTACGGCGCGAACAACCTGGCGCTGGTCAGCATGGACAGTTACCGCATCGGCGCCCAGGAACAGCTCAAGACCCTTGGGCGCATCCTCAACGTGCCGGTCACCTACGTCGACCCGGGCGAGTCGTTGGCCCAGGCCCTCGAACCCCTGCTGCGCAAGCGTGTGGTGCTGATCGACACCGCTGGCCTGCAGGCCAGCGACCCGGCGCTGCGCATGCAGCTGGAGACACTGGCCGGGCGCGGCATCGCCGCCAAGAACTACCTGGTGCTGGCCACCACCAGCCAGAAGCAGGTGCTCACCGCCGCCTACCACAGCTACAAGCGCTGCGGCCTGGCCGGTTGCATCCTGACCAAACTCGATGAAACGGCTTGCCTCGGCGAAGTGCTGAGCCTGGCCATCAGTCATGAATTGCCGGTGGCCTACCTGACCGACGGGCCACGCATTCCTGACGACCTGCAATTGCCGCGCAAACACCAGCTGGTGAGCCGCGCGGTAAGCGTACAGATGCAGGACGAGCCCAGCGAAGAGGCCATGGCCGACATGTTCGCTGATCTCTACCACAACCCCGGCAAGCGTGCGGGTTGAAGGTGAATACTGTGCAACGTACCTACATCATGGGGTTGCCCGGCCTGTCCGTGGCCTCGAGCGTTCAGCCCCTCTTGTGGCCTGGGTCCAAGCGAGACAAGGTAAAGAACAGACATGGGTAGCATGCATCCCGTACAGGTGATCGCCGTGACCGGTGGCAAAGGTGGCGTCGGCAAGACTAACGTTTCAGTGAACCTGTCCCTGGCGCTGGCCGAACTAGGCCGCCGGGTCATGCTGCTGGACGCCGACCTGGGCCTGGCCAATGTCGATGTGCTGCTGGGCCTGACGCCCAAGCACACCCTGGCCGACGTCATCGAAGGGCGTTGCGAGCTGCGCGACGTGCTGCTGCAGGGGCCAGGCGGCGTGCGCATCGTGCCGGCCGCTTCCGGCACCCAGAGCATGGTGCACCTGGCGCCGGCCCAGCATGCCGGCCTGATCCAGGCCTTCAGCGAGATCGGCGACAACCTCGACGTGCTGGTGATCGACACCGCTGCGGGTATTGGTGACTCGGTAGTCAGTTTTGTCCGCGCCGCGCAAGAGGTGCTGCTGGTGGTGTGCGACGAGCCCACCTCGATCACCGACGCCTACGCCCTGATCAAGCTGCTCAACCGCGATTACGGCATGAATCGTTTCCGCGTGCTGGCCAACATGGCGCAGAGCCCGCAGGAAGGGCGCAACCTGTTTGCCAAGTTGACCAAGGTCACGGATCGCTTCCTCGACGTCGCCCTACAATACGTCGGCGCCGTGCCTTACGACGAATGTGTGCGCAAGGCGGTGCAGAAGCAGCGGGCGGTCTACGAGGCCTTCCCACGGTCCAAGTGCGCGCTGGCCTTCAAGGCCATCGCGCAGAAGGTCGATAGCTGGCCGCTGCCTGCCAACCCGCGCGGACACCTGGAGTTTTTCGTCGAGCGTCTGGTGCAGCCCACCAGCGCGGGGCCAGTGCTATGAACGCGAGCGGTTTCAAGATGTACAGCAAGGCGGCGAAAGACGCCCAGTACGAGCTGGTCGAACGCTACGCGCCACTGGTCAAGCGCATCGCCTACCACCTGCTGGCGCGCCTGCCGGCCAACGTGCAGGTCGAGGACCTGATCCAGGCTGGCATGATCGGCCTGCTGGAAGTCGCCAACAAATACGACGCCAGCAAGGGCGCGAGCTTCGAAACCTATGCCGGTATCCGCATCCGCGGCGCCATGCTCGACGAGGTGCGCAAGGGGGACTGGGCACCGCGCTCGGTGCACCGCAACACGCGCATGGTCAGTGACGCGATTCGCTCGGTTGAAGCAAGAACCGGCCGCGACGCTAAAGATCACGAGGTTGCTGCCGAACTCCAATTGAGTCTCGATGATTACTACGGGATTCTGAACGACACCTTGGGCAGCCGCCTGTTCAGTTTCGACGACCTGCTGCAGGACGGCGAACACGAAGGGCTGCACGAGGACGGAGCCAGCGGCCAGCTGGAGCCATCGCGGGACCTGGAGGACGAGCGCTTCCAGTCCGCCCTGGCCGATGCGATCGCCAACCTGCCGGAGCGCGAGCGCCTGGTCCTGGCGCTGTACTACGACGAAGAGCTGAACCTCAAGGAAATTGGCGAGGTGCTGGGGGTCAGCGAGTCGCGTGTCAGCCAGTTGCACAGCCAGTGCGCGGCACGTCTGCGCAGCCGGTTGGGTGAGTGGCGGGCGCGTTGAACCCAGGTTCGATGCAGTCGTTTTTTTTTGTGGTGCCGAATTGATTGACTGCGCGCTCGGCGCCGAGCGCGTTTAAGACTGCTTGGAGGTCTAATTGAACAAAGACATGAAAATCCTCATCGTTGACGACTTTTCGACGATGCGGCGGATCATCAAGAACCTGTTGCGTGACCTGGGCTTCACCAACACCGAAGAAGCCGACGATGGCACCACGGCGCTGCCGATGCTGGAGAACGGCCACTACGACTTCCTGGTGACCGACTGGAACATGCCAGGCATGTCCGGTATCGACCTGCTGCGCAAGGTGCGGGCACACGACCGCCTCAAGGGCATGCCGGTGCTGATGGTGACCGCCGAAGCCAAGCGCGACCAGATCATCGAAGCGGCCCAGGCCGGGGTCAACGGCTATGTGGTCAAGCCATTCACCGCCCAGGTGCTCAAAGAAAAGATCGAGAAGATCTTCGAACGCGTCAACGGCTGAGTCACGTCAGGGGGCGCCATGGAGTCACAGAACAACTCTCTGGGTGAGTTCGAATCAACCCTGAAGAAGCATGCCCAGGAACTGGTCGAGAGCCTCGAGCGCGGCCGGTTTGGCGAGGCGGTGCAGCTGATTCACCAGCTGAACCAGACCCGCGACCGTGGCCTGTATCAGGAAGTCGGCAAGCTCACCCGTGAACTGCACAGTGCAATCGTCAGCTTCCAGATCGACCCGGCCATGCCGCAGGCCGAGGAAGTCTCGCAGATCACCGATGCCACCGAGCGCCTCTCCTACGTGGTGCGCCTCACCGAGGGCGCGGCCAACCGCACCATGGACCTGGTGGAGGAGAGCACGCCCGTGCTCAACGACCTCGCGAGCGAGGCCCAGGACCTGTCCGCCGACTGGCAGCGCTTCATGCGTCGCGAGGTGGCGGCGCCGGAATTCCGTGAACTGGTCAAGCGCGTCGACAGTTTCCTGACGCACAGCGCCGAAGGCAATCGCAAGGTCGCCGGCCACCTCAACGACATTCTGCTGGCCCAGGACTACCAAGACCTGACCGGGCAGGTGATCAAGCGGGTGACCACGCTGGTCACCGAAGTCGAAAGCAATCTGCTCAAGCTCGTGCTGATGGCAAGCCAGGTCGACCGCTTTGCCGGTATCGAACATGACCACCAGCAGCTGCGTGCTGAAAAAGATCAAGAAAAACATCCGACTCGGGGTGAAGGTCCGCAGATTCATGCCGATAAGCGTGAAGACGTCGTGTCCGGTCAGGACGATGTCGACGATCTGCTATCCAGCCTGGGTTTTTAAGGAGCACGTTTAATGAGCTTCGGCGCCGATGAAGAAATCCTTCAGGATTTCCTGGTAGAAGCCGGCGAAATCCTCGAGCTACTGTCCGAGCAACTGGTCGAGCTGGAAAGCCGGCCCGATGACGCGGACCTGCTCAATGCGATTTTCCGCGGTTTCCACACTGTAAAAGGGGGCGCCGGCTTCCTTCAGCTCAACGAGCTGGTGGAGTGCTGCCATATCGCCGAGAACGTGTTCGACATCCTGCGCAAAGGTGAGCGCCGGGTCGACGCGGAACTGATGGACGTGGTGCTCGAGGCCCTCGACACGGTCAACAGCATGTTCAGCCAGGTTCGCGAGCGTTCGGACATCACCCCGGCCACGCCGGAACTGCTGGCGGCACTGTCGCGCCTGGCCGAGCCAGGTGGCGCACCCGCTCCGGCGCCGGTCATCGAGGCCGCCCCGCAGGCCGAAGCCGAGCCGGACATCACCGACACCGAGTTCGAGCAACTGCTCGACTCGCTCGATGCGGTCAAGGCGCAAGCCGAAGTCCATGAGCAACTGCAGGGTGAAGAGGTCGGTAACGGCGGTGACGAGATCACCGACGCCGAGTTCGAATCGCTGCTCGATCAACTGCATGGCAAGGGCCAGTTCTCGGCGGAAGCCGCGCCGAGCGCGCCTGCGGCTGCCGCTGCGCCTGCCAGCGACGAAATCACCGACGACGAATTCGAGTCGCTGCTCGATCAGTTGCACGGCAAGGGCACCTTCGCCGTGGACGCCTTGCCGGCTGCCGCCGCGCCGGCGACCAGCGCGGCATCGCCCGCGCCAGGTGGCGAGGAGATCAGCGAGCACGAATTCGAGGCATTGCTGGACCAGTTGCACGGCAAAGGCAAATTCTCGGGCGACGCCGTCGCCAGCGAGACGCCTGCCGCCGCCGTAGCCGCGCCTGCCGCCGCCAAGGTGGAGGCCAAGCCTGTGGCCAAGCCCGCGCCGGTTGCAGCCCCTGCTGCCGCCAAGCCAGCCGCCCCGGCCGCGTCAGCCGCCCCAGCCCGTGCCGCCGCACCGGCCGCCGAAAAGCACGGCGCCAGCGAAGCGGAAACCACGGTGCGGGTCGATACCGCGCGCCTGGACGAGATCATGAACATGGTCGGCGAACTGGTGCTGGTGCGTAACCGCCTGGTGCGCCTGGGGCTCAACAGCGGCGACGAAGCCATGTCCAAGGCCGTGTCCAACCTCGACGTGGTCACCGCCGACCTGCAGACCGCGGTCATGAAGACCCGCATGCAGCCGATCAAGAAGGTCTTCGGGCGCTTCCCGCGCCTGGTTCGCGACCTGGCCCGCCAGTTGAAGAAAGAGATCAACCTGGAGCTGGTCGGCGAAGAGACCGACCTGGACAAGAACCTGGTCGAGGCGCTGGCCGACCCGTTGGTGCACTTGGTGCGCAACGCCGTCGACCATGGCGTCGAGATGCCGGACGAGCGCGAAGCCTCGGGCAAGTCGCGCATGGGCCGGGTGGTGCTGTCCGCCGAACAGGAAGGCGACCATATCCTGCTGTCGATCTCCGACGACGGCAAGGGCATGGACCCGAGCATCCTGCGCGCCAAGGCCGTGGAAAAGGGCCTGATGGACAAGGACGCGGCCGACCGCCTGAGCGAGTCGGACTGCTACAACCTGATCTTCGCCCCGGGCTTCTCGACCAAGACCGAGATTTCCGACGTGTCCGGCCGCGGCGTGGGCATGGACGTGGTGAAGACCAAGATTTCCCAGCTCAACGGCTCGATCAACATCTTCTCGGCCAAGGGCCAGGGCTCGAAGATCGTCATCAAGGTGCCGCTGACCCTGGCGATCATGCCGACGCTGATGGTGATGCTGGCCAACCAGGCGTTCGCCTTCCCGCTGGTCAACGTCAACGAGATCTTCCACCTCGACCTGTCACGCACCAATGTGGTCGACGGCCAGGAAGTGGTGATCGTGCGCGACAAGGCGCTGCCGCTGTTCTACCTCAAGCGCTGGCTGGTCCAGGACCACGAGCACGAAGAGCAGCATGAAGGTCACGTGGTGATCCTGTCGGTCGGCACCCAGCGCATCGGTTTCGTGGTCGACCAGCTGGTCGGCCAGGAAGAAGTGGTGATCAAGCCGTTGGGCAAGATGCTGCAGGGCACGCCAGGCATGTCCGGCGCGACCATCACCGGCGACGGTCGTATCGCGCTGATCCTCGACGTTCCGAGCATGCTCAAGCGTTACGCCGCCCGGCGTATTTGATTTCGGTGGCGCGCCCTGGCGGGTGCGCCACCTAATGGAGTGTTTATGGCAGTCAAGGTCCTGGTGGTGGATGATTCCGGTTTCTTCCGCCGCCGTGTCTCGGAAATTCTCTCGGCGGACCCGACGATCCAGGTCGTGGGTACCGCGACCAACGGCAAGGAAGCGATCGACCAGGCGTTGGCGCTCAAGCCCGATGTCATCACCATGGACTATGAAATGCCCATGATGGATGGCATCACCGCGGTGCGGCACATCATGCAGCGCTGCCCGACGCCGGTCCTGATGTTCTCCTCGCTGACCCACGAAGGCGCCCGCGTCACCCTCGACGCCCTGGATGCCGGCGCGGTCGACTACCTGCCGAAGAACTTCGAGGACATCTCGCGCAACCCGGAGAAGGTCAAGCAGCTGCTGTGCGAAAAGGTCCATACCATTTCCCGCAGCAACCGCCGTTTCAGTGCCTATTCCAGCCCGGCGCCAGCCGCTGCGCCGGCACCGGCCAGCAGCCATGCCCCGGCCAGCAGTTTCAGCAGCAGCGCCCCTGCGCGCACTGCCGTCCCGGCCCGTGCCGCAGCCCCGGCCGCCACGCATTCGCCGGCGCCCAAGCGCAAGCCGTACAAGCTGGTCGCCATTGGCACCTCCACCGGTGGCCCGGTGGCGCTGCAGCGGGTGCTCACGCAATTGCCCGCCGGATTCCCGGCGCCAATCGTGCTCATCCAGCACATGCCGGCGGCTTTCACCAAGGCCTTCGCCGAGCGCCTGGACAAGCTGTGCAAGATCAGCGTCAAGGAAGCCGAGGACGGCGACGTGCTGCGCCCGGGCCTGGCGCTGCTGGCTCCGGGTGGCAAGCAGATGATGGTCGACGGCCGTGGCACGGTGAAGATCCTGCCGGGTGACGAGCGCCTGAACTACAAGCCTTGCGTCGACATCACCTTCGGTTCCGCCGCCAAATCCTATGGCGACAAGGTGCTGTCGGTGGTACTCACCGGCATGGGCGCCGATGGCCGCGAAGGCGCGCGCCTGCTCAAGCAGGGCGGCAGCACCGTGTGGGCCCAGGATGAAGCCAGCTGCGTGATCTATGGCATGCCCATGGCCATCGTCAAGGCCAACCTGGCCGATGCCGTGTACAGCCTGGACGAGATCGGCAAGCACCTGGTCGAGGCGTGCGTCTGATGGATGTCTTGAGCCTGATCGGCCTGATCCTCGCGTTCGTCGCCATCGTCGGCGGCAACTTCCTCGAGGGTGGTCACGCCGGTGCGTTGATCAACGGCCCGGCAGCCCTGATCGTGCTGGGCGGCACACTGGCAGCAGCGTTGCTGCAGTCGCCGCTGTCGTCGTTCAAGCGCGCACTGCAGATTGTGCGCTGGATCTTCTTCCCGCCACGGGTCGACCTCGCCGGCGGCATCGACCGTGTGGTCAACTGGAGCCTGACGGCGCGCAAGGAAGGCCTGCTGGGCCTGGAAGGCGTCGCCGATGCCGAGCCCGATCCCTATGCGCGCAAGGGCCTGCAACTGCTGGTGGACGGCGCCGAGCCGGAAGCCATCCGCAGCATCCTTGAAGTCGACTTCCTGACCCAGGAAGCCCGCGACATCCAGGCGGCCAAGGTGTTCGAGAGCATGGGCGGTTATGCGCCGACCATCGGTATCATCGGTGCGGTGATGGGCCTGATCCATGTGATGGGCAACCTGGCCGATCCGTCGCAGCTGGGCAACGGCATCGCCGTGGCCTTCGTCGCCACCATCTATGGTGTGGCCAGCGCCAACTTGATCTTGTTGCCGATCGCCAACAAGCTCAAGGCGGTCACCCTGCGCCAGTCGCGTTACCGCGAAATGCTGCTCGAGGGCCTGCTGTCGATCGCCGAAGGCGAGAACCCGCGCTCGATCGAGCTGAAGCTGCAAGGCTTCATGGAGTAAGCCATGGCCCGCCGTCGTAAAACCGAAGAGCACGAGAATCACGAACGCTGGCTGGTGTCGTATGCCGACTTCATTACCTTGCTGTTCGCCTTTTTCGTGGTCATGTACTCGATCTCGTCGATCAACGAGGGCAAGTACAAGCAAATCTCCCAGGCGCTGATCGGCGTATTCAACGACCCTGAACGCAGCATGAAGCCGATCCCCATCGGTGATGAGCGGCCGCTGAGTGTCAAGCCGGCCGAGCCGCTGATCAAGGACAGCGAGCAGACCGACGCAGGCCTGGCGCAGACCAGCGTCGACCCGCTGAAGACCATCACCGACGATGTGCGCGACGCCTTCGGCGACCTGATCAAGTCCAACCAGATGACCGTGCGCGGCAACGAGCTGTGGGTGGAGATCGAACTCAACTCCTCGCTGCTGTTCGCCAGCGCCGACGCCATGCCGAGCGACGTGGCCTTCGAGATCATCGAGAAGGTGGCGAAGATCCTCAAGCCGTTCGCCAACCCGGTGCACGTCGAGGGCTTCACCGACAACCTGCCGATCCGTACCGCGCAGTACCCGACCAACTGGGAGCTGTCGTCGGCGCGGGCGGCGAGCATCGTTCGCCTGCTGGCGATGGAAGGGGTCAACCCGGCGCGCATGGCTTCGGTGGGCTACGGCGAGTACCAGCCGGTGGCCGGCAACGACACCGCCGATGGCCGCGCGCGCAACCGCCGCGTGGTGCTGGTGATCTCGCGCAACCTCGAAGTGCGCCGCAGCCTGACCGGCAGCGGCAGCGCCAATGCCACCCCCGATGCCGCCATGCGCCGCGCTGGCACACAAAGTGCACCAGCCACGCCAGCACCGTCGACCGGGGGCTGAATCCGTCAAAACCCCGTCATTGAATTTCACACCGTTCCCGGCGAGGCTGTCGGCCATACCGGGAGGAAGCAACGCACGATGAGAGTCTGGGCAGTAGCCAATCAAAAGGGTGGCGTCGGCAAGACCACCACCACCATCGCCCTCGCTGGCCTGCTGGCCGAGGCGGGCAAGCGCGTGGTCGTCGTCGACCTCGACCCGCACGGTTCGATGACCAGCTACTTCGGGCACAACCCCGATGCGCTCGAGCACAGCTGCTACGACCTGTTCCTGCACAAGGGCACGGTGCCCGAGGGCCTGCCGGGCCAGCTGCTGCTGCCCACCAGCGACGAGCGCATCTCGCTGCTGCCGTCGAGCACCGCGCTGGCCGTGCTGGAGCGCCAGTCGCCGGGCCAGAGTGGCCTGGGCCTGGTGATCGCCAAGAGTCTGGCGCAGCTGTGGCAGGATTTCGACTTCGCCCTGATCGACAGCCCGCCCCTGCTGGGCGTGCTGATGGTCAACGCCCTGGCCGCCAGCCAGCAGCTGGTGATCCCGGTGCAGACCGAATTTCTCGCGGTCAAGGGGCTGGAGCGCATGGTCGGTACCTTGGCCATGGTCAACCGCTCGCGCAAGCAGGCCTTGCCGTACCAGATCGTCCCGACCCTGTTCGACCGCCGCACCCAGGCCTCGCTGGGCACCCTCAAGGTGCTGCGCGACACCTACGGCGACCAGGTCTGGCAGGGCTACATCCCGGTCGATACGCGCCTGCGTGACGCCAGCCGCAACGGTGTCACGCCGTCGCAGTTCGACGGCAAGAGCCGTGGCGTGGTCGCCTACCGGGCGTTGCTCAAGCATCTGCTCACTTACCGTTCCGCGCTGCAGGTGGCCTGATGAACTCGGCACCGCACATCACCAGCAAACCGCAACTGGCCCTGCAATCCTACCTCGACGGCCTGTTGCAGGAGGCCACCGAGACGCTCGACCTGCCCGAGTCGCCTGAAGCCGCGACGGTAGACGAGACAGGTGAGGCGGATGAGGCGCCCAGCGACGAATTCGAGGCTGCGGTCCGCGAAGAGCAGGCCCTGGATGCCAAGCGCCACGCCAACCCGGCGCCGGTGGCGGCACGGCCGTTCGCCGAGCCCCAGGCCAAGGTGCTGCCGACTGTCCTGCCACCGGTGCAGCCAGTACCTGAGCCGGTCGTCAGTGTGGTCGACACTGAGGTGGTGGCCGAGGCCAGCATCCCGGTCCTGACCGAAGTACAGGCCGCCGAGCCCATCGCACCGCTGGTCGATGTCCACTTGCCTGCGCCTGCTGCACCGGTGCCACCGGCCACGGTCGATGGTCGCCCGGACTGGGCAGCCGAGCCGTTCGAATGCCTGCTGTTCGATGTAGCCGGGCTCACCCTGGCGGTGCCACTGGTGTGCCTGGGCTCGATCTACAGCCTGGCCGGCCAGGAGCTGACGCCGTTGTTCGGCCAGCCGGACTGGTTCCTTGGCATCCTCAGCTGCCAGGCCGGCAACCTGAAGGTGCTGGATACCGCGCGCTGGGTCATGCCCGACCGTTACCGCGATGATTTTCGCCAGGGGCTGCAATACGTCATTTCCGTCCAGGGCTACGAATGGGGGCTGGCCGTGCACCAGGTCAGCCGCTCCCTGCGCCTGGACCCGAACGAGATCAAGTGGCGCAGCCAGCGTGGCCAGCGCCCCTGGCTGGCCGGCACGGTGATCGAGCACATGTGCGCGCTGCTGGATGTCGCCGCGCTGGCCGAGCTGATCGCCAGCGGTGCCGTCAAGCAGATGAACACCAAACACAACTGAATCAACGCCGCTACTGCCGCGGCAATACAGAGCACACCGCCGATGGCGGGTTTAGAGGGCTAGGGGAATGAAAAAGTCGTCTGCACAAGGTTCCGAAGATCCGATCCTGCAGTGGGTAACCTTCCGTCTGGACAACGAGTCCTACGGCATCAATGTCATGCAGGTGCAGGAAGTCCTGCGCTACACCGAGATTGCCCCGGTTCCGGGCGCCCCCAGCTACGTGCTGGGCATCATCAACCTGCGCGGCAACGTGGTGACGGTGATCGACACCCGCCAGCGCTTCGGCCTGATGTCCACCGAAGTCACCGACAACACCCGTATCGTCATCATCGAGGCGGACAAGCAGGTGGTCGGCATCCTCGTCGACAGCGTCGCTGAAGTGGTCTACCTGCGCCAGTCGGAGATCGAGACCGCGCCGAACGTCGGTAACGAAGAGTCGGCCAAGTTCATCCAGGGCGTGTGCAACAAGAACGGCGAGCTGCTGATCCTGGTCGAGCTGGACAAGATGATGACCGAGGAAGAGTGGTCCGAGCTGGAGAACATCTGAGTTGATCTTCGAGGTTGCTGTTATCTTCCTGGCGCTGCTCTGGGCGCTGAGCCTGTGGTTCTTCCTCAACTACAGCAAGCGCCAGCGCGAGCTGGCCGCCCAGCAGGCCCAGGGCGATGCCCTGCGCGACCAGCGCATCAAGGACCTGGCCAAGCGCCTGGACGACTACCAGAACGGCACCGTGCGCATGGGCGAGGCCATCCATGAACTGCGCGCGGTGGTGGCGCCACTGCCCGAGAAGCTCCAGCAACTGGAGCAGCGCGATCCCAACAGCGTCACCTTTACTCAAGCGGCCAAGCTGGTGGGGATGGGGGCCAGCGTCGAGGAGCTGACCCAGACCTGCGGGCTGACCCAGGCCGAGGCGCAGCTGATGAGCAAGCTGCACCGCGGCGAGTGATGATTTGGGCGACGCAAGTCGCCCAACTTCTATCAGGCTTTGCCCCAGGAATGGTAGTTGCCGATTTTCACAACGCTACTCAGCGCCTGGTCGTTTTTCTTCGCCAGGGAGAGGGCGTCGATCAAATCTTGCGTGAGGAACAGAGGGTTGTTCTGAGGGATTGACTCCAGGTTGGTCACCTGGCGCAGCAGGCGCAGCCTGGGCAGCTCCTGGTCAACCACATCGTTGAGCAAGCCAGGTCCGGTCATCCTGCTCAATTCCCTGGCGTAGGCTTCGTAGTTGGCCTCGCCACGCAACGCCCGGGTGTCATAGAACGTCGGATTGTCCAGGAAGCGTTCGCGCATCATTTCGCGGATGATACCCAGGGTCGCGTTGTCCGCATGGCTGCCGATCATGTTGGAGTTGTAGGCGCAGTGCATGTCCAGCAGTTCGTTGTTCACAGGGCCGCCCAGCACAAGACCATCGGGTGTCGTGGCCAGGCGGGTCGAGTCGATCACCGCGTCGGCGTCAGGATTGTCGCCCAGGGTGCGCAAGGTGTCGTCGACGTCCATGTAGATGCCGCCCTCCGAGTCAAGCAACGCGTACCGGAGCACGTCGCTGGCCGATGAGTAGTTCGTTCCTTCGAGGGCCCGTTGGTACTGTTCGAAGTACTCGGTTTCCTTGAAGTCCATATAGAAGGGTTGGTCTTCCAGCGGCAGTACCTGCAGCTTCTCGGAGAACCTGGCCAGTCTCGCCAGGTTCCGCTGGTACACTTGCGAATCGGCATTCGACAGGTACATCCGATAGGCGTACCTGGTGTTGCGCAGGCTTTTGACGTTGGCGGCGACGATCTCCAGCAGGTCATCGGGGATGCTTTTGTCGCCTACCCAGATGCTGAGAATCTGTTTGGGTATTGGCGCCAGTTCCGCGCTGTCAACCTGGGGGATTTGGATGGGCAATTGCAAGTCCACGCCCAGTGCGCGCAATGTCCCCATGCGCATTTCGTCCGTGACTGGGCGATTGGCTGTGTCAATGGCAACCAGCTCGGAGCTTTCGGCGGTGGCTTGATAATAGGTCGGCGCCACGTTGTTGGCATCCGACTTGAGGATGAACGCATCGTATTCAGTGTCGTACAGCACTTCGACTTCGCGTTCATTCAGGATCGCTCCCATTCCCCTGTAGCCATTTCTCCCGTCAAAGGCGAGTCGGGTGATTCGTGTGGCCACCGGGCTTTGCTCTGTAGGCACCGGGCGCACCCGGGACGTGGGGGAAGAGAAGAAATCTGCCGCCGTCTCGTCTGCCAGGCGGGGTGGTTTGATTGGGCTCAAGGGGTAACCCAACTGATCGTTCAGTCGTAGCGGTGTGACGAATCGTGGACTTTTGCCATTGAAAAGAACGTGTAGACGGTGCGCCGGCAGCAAGAGCAACGGCGCGGCATTGAGCAGGCCGAACTCGATGTTGCCCACTCCATCGGCTTTGTCTTCGAGCGTCTTGCCATTGATCGCCTGATCGATCCCCAGGCCGAATTGCGCCATGCCGCCGGCGGCCAGTAACGGGATGAGCTCCGGAGCCAGCAGCGCCAGAGGGGCCAGCAGGTTGAGAGAAGCCTCCAGATAGCCACGCCAGCGTGCCTTGGTCACTTGCGCGTTGCTGGTGATGATGAAGTCGGCATCGGCATAGCTGCGTTCACGCTGGCGCTGCGAGAGGGCGGCAAACAGTTCGCCTTCGAGCGGCGGGCTGTACTCGTCGGCCTTGTAGTCGACGTAGTCGCTGGGGGGCCAGCGGCCATCGATGGTGAAGCCTGGTCGGTTGGGTGAGCGATGGTGAATGCCCGGATAGGCGCCAAGGCCGTCCAGCGCGGTATCCAGGCCGCTGAATTCAAGGCCGTCGGGGATGTCCGCCAGATTGAAATACTGGCTCAGGCTCAGGCGTTTTTCGGTGTTGCGGCATTGTTCCCCGAACCAGTCCTTCATGGCGGCCATGCTGTCGAACTCATGGAAGGGCGATGCATTGCCTGGCAGATAAAGCAGTACTTGCTGCTGTGCTTGGTCAGCGATGCTAATCAGGTCGGTGGCGACATAGCCATAAACGTTCAAGGGCCTGATCTTCAGATCGGGGGCGCTTGGCACGAGCCCGGCAGCTTGCCAGGCAAGCTGTCGGCCAGCGTCGCTCAACGAGCCTTCCTCGACCTGTTTGTTGCAGGCGGCGATGAAGCTGATCTGCTGGGACTGCCGGTGAGTGTCCATCGCTTGTTGCCAGTAATTGTCCAGCATGGCGACGAAGCGGCTGTGAAAATCCAGTGTCCAGATGAACTGCTGCATTGCCTCGACATCGACTGGCAGGTGCGTGGTGCTGTCATAGCGGGCGGGGGTAGACCTGCGGAACAGACCGTTGAAAACCGAGAAACGGGCGCTATTGTCAAACGGCCCTGGTTCCGGCAGGTGCTCGACGATAGTCAGCGGACCGTTTGGCAACGTGCCTGCCCAGCCGCCAGGGAACAACTGGCCGATCAGGTTCTTGTTGGTTTCACCTTGCCAGTCCAGGAGCACCGCCTGGGTGAGAGAAAGGCGTTGGACGATGACGGCCTGGTTACCACGATAGTGCAGGGTGACCACGTCGGTCTGGTCTGGGTCAAGGTTATGGCCCTGTCTCAGGGCCCATTCACGAATGGCGCTGGAAGCGTGCCGGTCGGGGCGGGGGATGTTCTGCAGGTGGTCGCGGATGAATTGTTCGCCCGCGTCGTTTACGAAAGTGGAAGCCATGAGAGCTGATCCGTTTGGATAAATGAGGCACCACGGTAGCGAAGCGAATGGCTCAAGCTGCTGTATAGGGTTACTACATCAGGCTGAGGGGGAGTGGTTGTGCAAGTTGCACCGGGAAGGTAAAGCAAGGGCGACCTTCAGGTCGCCCTTGCTGCATCAGGGTCTGGCCCAGGAGTGGAAATTGCCGACTTCGGCCACCTGGTTGAGCGGTATGTCGCCTGTCGCGGCCTCCCGCAAGGCGGCCTCCACAGGGGCCACCAGATACATGGCGTTATGTTGCGGCAGGGCGTGCAGGTTAATGACCTGGCGCAGTGCCCGTAGCCGTGGCAAGCGCTGGTCGATCACATCGTTCAGCAGGCCTGGCCCGGTCATGTGGCTCAGACGCAGGGCGTAGGCATCGAACTCGGGGCTGTCCACCACCGGTCTGTGGTCGTAGAAGTCTCGGTTGGCCAGGTAGCGCTCGTGCATGGCGTCCGAAACTGCCTGCAGTGTCGGGTTGCCGGCGTGGCTGCCGATCATGTTGGTGTTGTACTGGCAGTACATCCCCAAGGAGTCGTTGTTCATCGGGGCGCCCAGTATCAGGCCGTCCGGTGTGGTGGCCAGGGTGACCGAGTCGATTGCGGCGCGACTCGGGTTTTCTGGGTGGGCAGGGTCGGCGGCCAAGGTGTCGTCGACGTCCAGGTACAACCCGCCTTCCTCGGCGAGCAGGGGGTAGCGCAGGATGTCGGATGCCGAGGAGAAGTTCGCGCCAGCGCCACCAACGGCATCGCGGTACTGCTCGAAGTACTTGCTGTCGCGGAACCTCGCGAAGAATGGCTGTTCTTCCAGGGTCAGGACGTCGAGATTCGGTGCCTGCGCGGCCAGTAACCGCAGGTTTTCACTGAAGGCCTGGGCGTTGGCGTTGGACAGGAACAGCCGGTAGGTGTAATGGCTGGTGGTGACGCGCTGGCTGTTGCGCGCGATCGTGGTCAACAGCTTGGGGGCGATCACTTTGTCGCCAATCCAGATGCTCGAAATCTTCCGGGCAATCGGCGCGCGCAGCTGCGCCTCGAAGGGTGGAACCTCCAGGGGCAACTGCACATCCACGCCCATGGCTCGCAGGCTGCTTGTGCGCATCGAGTCGGTGACGGCGCGGGTGCGCGGCTCCACCTCGACCAGCCCGCGGCTTTGCGCCGATACCTGATAGCAGGCTGGGCTCACTTCGTTAGCCTCGGACTCGAGGATGAAGGCATCGTGTTCGCTGTCGTAGAGAACCAGCGTGTTGTAGCCGTTCAACACGGACTGAAGTTGTCCTTCCGAGTCCTCGGAGACGGGCACGCGCACCAGCCACTGCGCGATGTCGGCATCGCCGCCGGGCAAGGGGGGCACCGTCGAGCCGAACAGGCCGACCAACTGGCGTTCCGGTACTGCGGGAGGTGTGATCGGGCTTAGCGGATAGCCCAGTTGGTCATTCACCCGGCTGGGAAACACGAAGCGCCTGCCTTTGACGGGGTATTGCACGCGAGGCTCCGCCAATGGCCGCAGGGCGAGCGGCGCTGCGTTCATCAGGCCGAACTCGATGTTCGTCACGCCCTCTGCCTTGTCGTCGAGTGTCTTGCCGTTTATGGCCTGGTCGATCCCCGCCGCGAACTGGGCGATGCCGCCAATGGCAAGCAGTGGTGCCAGCTCCGGCAGCACCACGGCCAAGGGTGCCAGCAGGTTGATCGTGCTGACCAGATAGCCGCGCCAGCGCGCCTTGGTCACCTCGTGGTCGCTGGTGATGATGAAGTCGGCATCTGCATAGCTGCGTTTGCGTTGGCGCAGGCTCAGGGCCGCGAACAGGTCGTCTTCGATTGCTGGGCTGTATTTTTCTGGGCGGTAGTTGACGTAGTCCCTGGGCGACCAACGGCCGTCGGTGGTGAACCCTGGCCGGTTTGGCGAGCGGTGGTGGATGCCAGGGTAGGTGCCCAGGCCCTCGAGGGCGGTGTCCAGGCCACTGAAGTCCAGCCCGTCCGGGGTGTCGGCCAAGTTGAAGTGCTGGCGCAGTTGCTGGCGCTTTTCGGGGTTCTGGCATTGTTCGCCCAACCAGTCCTGAAGCGCGGTCATGTTGGTGAACTCATGCAGTGGCGAGGCGTTGCCGGGCAGGTAGAGCAGCACTTGCGGTCGGGCGTTGTCGGTGATGCACAGCAGGTCGGTAGCGGCGTAGCCGTAGATGTTCAGGGGCCTGATCCGCAGGCTGTTCGCACGGGGCATCAGGCCGGCGGCCTGCCAGGCCAGCTGGCGTGCGCTATCGCTCAGCGAGCCTTCGCTCACCTGCTTGTTGCAGGCCGCGACGAAACTGACGCGGATCGCCAGTTGGTGGCCGGACAGGCTGCTGCGCCAGTAGTCGTCCAGCATGGCGGTGAAGCGGGTGTGGAAGTCCAGGCCCCAGATGAAGCGCTGCATGGCCTCGACATCCACGGGCAGATGCGTCGTGGTGTCGTATTGGCGGTTGCTGGTGCAGCGGAACAGGCCATTGAACACCGAATAGTCGGCGCCGTTCTCCAGTGGCCCGCGAGCGGGCAGATGATCGACGATTTGCAGTGGGCCGGATGGCAGTGTGCCGGACCAGTGGCCTGGGAACAGCTGCCCGACCAGGTTCTTGTCGGTCTCGCCCTGCCAGTTCGAAAGTACTGCCTCGGTCAAGGACAAACGCTGTGCGACGACTGCCTGGTTGCCCCGGTAATGCAGGGTGACGACGTCGGTTTGCTCTGGGTCCAGGTTCACCCCCTGACGGGTGGCCCAGTCACGGATGGCCTTGGCGGCGTGTTTGTCGGGGCGAGGTATGTGCTGCAGATGATTGCGGACAAGTTCTACGCCGAAGGTGTTGATGAAGGATGAAGGCATGGTTGAGTCGACCTGATTGAGGGAATCAGGCGTAACGTTGACTCAACTTGTATGGGTGTTTGCGGTAGTTGGATAGTGCAGGTTCCGCCCGCGTTCAACTGTAGGAGCGGCTTTAGCCGCGATCACCCGCAAGGCGGGTGCCACGCACCGTGATGCCCGCATCGCGGCTAAAGCCGCTCCTACAGAATCGCTGTCAGTGCGTATCCGAGCCCGCTGGCAGGAAGACCTGTTCAGGCGTGATATCCCGCGGTGGCGCGGGCTGGTCGTCGAAGCCCACCGGCACCTTGCCACGCAACTGCCAGGCAAAGGCGATGATTTCGGCGATGGTCAGGTACAGCGCCTCGGGGATCTGCTCGCCCAGTTCCAGCCGCGCCAGCAGGCGCACCAGTTCGGCGTTCTCGTAGATCGGCACTTCATGCTCGCGAGCGATGGCGAGGATGGCTTCGGCCAGCTCATCGTCGCCCTTGGCACTCAGGGTCGGGGCTTGTTGGCCGTCGTAGCTCAGGGCGATGGCCTGGCGGGGTTGCTTGTAGGTCATGCGGTTTCGTCCACCCAGCGTTGTTCCAGACGTGTGCGAGGGCCTTGTGGTGGCGTGCCTGGGTGGCATTCCAGGTCGCCGACATCCAGGCCGCGCGCCAGCAGGCGTTCGCGCAGCGCACCGAGCTGGTTGGCGATCAGGCGCGCGGTCTGCTCCTGCTCCGCCCACAGTTGTCCCGACAGCCGTCCTTGGAGCAATTGCGCCTGGACCTGCAACGGGCCGAGTGGTGACAGGTCGAAGGCTAGCTCGATGCGCCAGACGGCTTCGAGCGGATCACGGGTTTCGCGTTCACGCTCGGCCTGCTGCTCCGGGGTTTCCTCGCGCTGCAGCTTGACTTGCAGGGGAATGAAGTCCTGGCCGTGGCGGATGGGGATTTCGGTTTGCCAGGTGGTCTGCTGGTTGCCGTTCTCCAGCGGGCCCGATTGCTGCAGGCTGGACAGCGCGTGGCTTTGCAAGCGCGATACCGCGGCGGCGGCCAGGCGCAGCAACTGTTGCAGGTCGCCTTCGTTTTCCAGGCTCTGCAACAGGCGCGAGGGCAGGGGGAAGGCGCCGGGTAGCTGGCGTGGGGTCACCTGGCCAAGCATGCCCAGGGCACTTCGGGCGAAGCCGGGCAACGCCTGGGCCAAGGTGCTGGTCAGCGCGGGGGGGGGCGTTTGGCCCGTTATCGGGGTGGTCAACTGTGCGACCAACCTGACCAATTGCGTCTTCAGGTCCGCTGTCACGCCGCTTACCTGGCCGCCCAGCAGCTTGGCCTCGAGGAAGGCGCCGCTGTCGTTCAAGGCTTGCGCGAGGTTCTTCGCATCGCCCAGCTGGCGGGCATCGGGCAAGCTGGCCAGCAGCCGCTCGGCACTGGCGCGCAGCTGCGTTCCGGCATCGCCCGAGGTGGCGATTTGCTGCAGGGCGTTGAGCAGGCTTGGCAGTGAGGCCTGCTGGCCCTGCTGGGTCAGCAGTTGCTGGGCGATGGCCAATTGGTCCTGACGGCCACTGAGAGGAACAAAACGCAACGACTGGTCACCTTGCACCAACGCGCTCAGCAGGCTGCCGACAGGTAGCGGGCGTGGGCTGTCGATGGTCAGGGTGGCGCCCGCCTGGCTACTGTTGAGCAGGCTCACCAGTGAGCGGAAGCTGGCGATCTCGCCTGCATTGCGTGGCAGTGCCTGGCTGGTCAGGACCTTGCCTTGCAGCAGCGTCCCCACCGGGACCTGGTTGGTATCCAGGCGGGTGAGGGTGGCGATATTGTTGGCATTGACCTGTTGCACCATGACCGCCAGGCGGTTGCTCTCGGTCTGGCTGACCGTGATCTGGCTGCCCTGGGGCAGGGGCTGACCGGCACTGGCCTGCAACTGAGTCTGGTTGCCGTTGGCCTGGGTGAGGCGCAGCAACATCTGGAAGTCCGGGCCGACTTGGCGCATCGACATGACTTCGGCACGCGCGGTCTCGCCTGGGGCCAGCAAGCCGGGCTGCGGTTGCAGCAGGCGCAGCAGCTCGCCGGTCATCGCGGCCTTGGTCGCCTGGGGGGCTAGCGCAGTTTGTGCGCCGAGACTATTGATTTCAGTCATGATTGTATACAACCTGTCGGACCAGCCCTCTTGGCAGCGGGGCAGTGCGTGCAATAATGCTCGCCGCCTGCCACTGCCAGTATAACGGCAGCGAGCAGGGGCACTTGAGACACTAGGTTGATGATCGGTGTCGCTTGCTTCGCGGGTAAACCCGCTCCTACAGGTTCGGCATGATCCCTGTAGGAGCGGGTTTACCCGCTAAGCAGGCGACACCGGACATGAGCCCAACCGCATAAGGCATAACCGTGACCCTTCACCTCCAAGCCGTGGGCCTGGCCTGCGAGCGCGACTGGCGACTGCTGTTCGAGCACCTGGATTTCGAGCTGCGCCCCGGCGACATGTTGCAAATCGCCGGCCCCAACGGCAGTGGCAAGACCAGCCTGCTGCGCTTGCTGGCCGGGCTGATGCAGCCGACCGCCGGGCGCATCCTGTTCAATGGCCAGCCCCTGGCTGAACAGCGTCATGCGCTGGCCAGCATCCTGCTATGGATCGGGCACGCCGCAGGTATCAAGGATCTGCTCACTGCCGAGGAGAATCTCGCCTGGCTCTGCGCCCTGCATCAGCCGGCCAGCCCTGATGCCATCTGGCGCGCCTTGGAGGCTGTCGGTTTGCGTGGATTCGAAGATGTACCTTGCCACACCCTGTCCGCCGGCCAGCAAAGGCGTGTCGCCCTGGCCCGCCTGCACCTGGACAGCCCACCGCTGTGGATTCTCGACGAGCCCTTCACCGCCCTCGACAAACAGGGTGTGGCGCAGCTTGAGGCGCACCTGGCGGCGCATTGCGAGCAGGGTGGCACCGTGGTGCTGACCACCCACCACACCCTCGAACGCAAGCCGTCCGGCTACCGCGAACTGAACCTGGGGCAGTGGGCGGCATGAGCGTATTCCTTCTTCTGCTGCGCCGCGAGGCGCGCCTGCTGTTCCGCCGTCCGGCGGAGCTGGCCAACCCGCTGGTGTTCTTTGCCATCGTCGTTGCTTTATTCCCGCTGGCGGTCGGTCCCGAGACGCAATTGTTGCAAACCTTGTCTCCGGGACTGGTCTGGGTCGCGGCATTGCTGGCCGTGCTGCTGTCGCTGGACGGGTTGTTCCGCAGTGATTTCGAGGATGGTTCGCTGGAGCAGTGGGTGCTGTCACCGCACCCACTGGCCATACTGGTGCTGGCCAAGGTACTGGCGCACTGGATCTTTTCCGGCCTGGCGCTGGTATTGTTGGCGCCATTGCTGGCGCTGATGCTCGGCCTGCCCGCCAGTTGCCTGCCGGTCCTGCTGGCCTCGCTGCTGCTGGGCACGCCGGTACTGAGCTTGCTGGGCGCGGTGGGCGCCGCGCTGACGGTCGGTCTCAAGCGCGGCGGTTTGCTGCTGGCGTTGCTGATTCTGCCGTTGTATATCCCTGTATTGATCCTGGGCAGTGGCGCGTTGCAGGCCGCGTTGCAGAATATGCCGGCGACCGGCCATCTGCTCTGGCTCGCCAGCCTGACTGCCTTGGCTGTGACATTGGCACCCTTTGCGATCGCGGCCGGCCTGAAGATCAGCGTCGGCGAATAACGAGTCCCGGGCACCGCAGCCCGGCCAATACCCTGGATGTACCCTGATGAAAATGAGTTGGACGTGGTTCCACAAGCTGGGCTCCCCCAAATGGTTCTATGCCATCAGCGGCCGCATGCTGCCGTGGCTGACCGTGGCCGCCATCCTGTTGCTGCTGGTCGGCATCACCTGGGGCCTGGCCTTCGCCCCCCAGGACTACCAGCAGGGCGACAGTTTCCGCATCATCTATATCCACGTCCCGGCGGCGATGCTGGCGCAGTCCTGCTATGTGCTGCTGGCGGTGGCCGGGGTGGTGGGCCTGGTGTGGAAGATGAAACTGGCCGATGTCGCCTTGCAGTGCGCGGCACCGATTGGTGCCTGGATGACCGCGGTGGCGCTGGTCACCGGCGCGATCTGGGGCAAGCCCACCTGGGGCAGCTGGTGGGTCTGGGATGCACGCCTGACTTCCATGCTCATCCTGCTGTTCCTGTACTTCGGCATCATCGCCCTGGGCCAGGCCATCAGCAACCGTGACAGCGCGGCCAAGGCCTGCGCAGTGCTGGCCATCGTCGGGGTGGTGAATATCCCGATCATCAAGTATTCGGTGGAGTGGTGGAACACCCTGCACCAGGGCGCCACCTTCACCCTCACCGAAAAACCCGCCATGCCGGTGGAGATGTGGCTGCCGCTGCTGCTCACGGCGCTGGGTTTCTACTGCTTCTTCGGCGCCGTGCTGCTGCTGCGCATGCGCCTCGAAGTGCTCAAGCGCGAGGCGCGTGCCAGTTGGGTCAGGGATGAAGTGATGAACAGCCTGGGTCGGGAGACAGCACGATGAGCTTCGCCTCCTTCAGTGATTTCCTCGCCATGGGCCACCATGGCCTGTACGTGTGGTCGGCCTACGGCATCTGCCTGGCGGTGCTGGCGCTCAATGTCGCCGCGCCACTGCTGGCTCGCCGTCGCTACCTGCAAGAAGAGGCGCGCCGTCTGCGCCGGGAGAGCAAACCTTGAATCCGCAGCGCAAGAAACGCCTGTTCCTCATCCTCGGCCTGCTGGTCGGTGTCGGCGTGGCCGTGGGCTTCGCCCTGAGCGCCCTGCAGCAGAACATCAACCTGTTCTACACCCCGACACAGATCGCCAATGGCGAAGCGCCTCTGGATACCCGCATCCGCGCCGGCGGCATGGTCGAGAAAGGCTCGGTGCAGCGTTCGGCCGATTCGCTGGACGTGCGCTTCGTGGTCACCGACTACACCAAGTCGGTGCCGATCACCTACCGTGGCATTCTCCCCGACCTGTTCCGCGAAGGGCAGGGCATCGTCGCCCTCGGCAAGCTCAATGCCGACGGCGTGGTGGTAGCGGATGAAGTGCTGGCCAAGCACGATGAGAAATACATGCCGCCCGAAGTCACCAAGGCGCTCAAGGAAAGCGGCCAGGCTGCCAGCGACGCGGGGGCCAAGCCATGAATGCGGCCCTGGTGATCCCTGAACTGGGCCAGCTGTCGATGATCCTGGCCATCTGTTTTGCCGCCGTGCAGGCCACGGTACCGTTGCTCGGTGCCTGGCGCGGTGATTCGTTGTGGATGGGCCTGGCGCGTCCGGCGGCCTGGGGGCAGTTCGCGTTCCTCGCCTTCGCTTTCGCCTGCCTCACGCATGCGTTCATGACCGACAACTTCTCGGTATCCTATGTGGCCAGCAACTCCAACAGCGCCTTGCCCTGGTACTACAAGTTCAGTGCGGTGTGGGGCGCCCACGAAGGCTCGTTGCTGCTGTGGGCACTGATCCTCGGTGGCTGGACCTTCGCCGTCTCGGTGTTCTCGCGCCAGTTGCCGCAGGTGATGCTGGCCCGGGTGCTGGCAGTGATGGGCATGATCAGCGTGGGCTTCCTGTCGTTCCTGATCATCACCTCCAACCCGTTCCAGCGCCTGCTGCCGCAGGTGCCGGGCGACGGTCGCGACCTCAACCCGTTGTTGCAGGACTTCGGCCTGATCGTCCACCCACCGATGCTGTACATGGGCTACGTGGGCTTTTCCGTAGCCTTTGCCTTCGCCATCGCGGCGTTGCTCGGCGGGCGCCTGGACGCGGCCTGGGCGCGCTGGTCGCGGCCGTGGACCATCGTAGCCTGGGCATTTCTCGGTGTGGGCATCACCCTGGGTTCGTGGTGGGCTTACTACGAGCTGGGCTGGGGTGGCTGGTGGTTCTGGGACCCGGTGGAAAACGCCTCGTTCATGCCCTGGCTGGTGGGCACTGCGTTGATCCACTCGCTGGCGGTCACCGAGAAACGCGGTGTGTTCAAGAGCTGGACCGTGCTGCTGGCCATTGCCGCGTTCTCCCTGAGCCTGCTGGGCACCTTCCTGGTCCGCTCCGGGGTGCTGACCTCGGTGCACGCCTTTGCCGCCGATCCATCGCGGGGCATCTTCATCCTGTTCTTCCTGCTGTTCGTGGTCGGTGGCTCGCTGACGCTGTTCGCCCTGCGCGCGCCGGTGGTCAAGAGCCAGGTCGGCTTCGCCCTGTGGTCCCGTGAAACCCTGCTGCTGGCCAACAACCTGGTGCTGGTGGTGGCGGCGTCGACGATCCTGCTCGGCACCCTGTATCCGCTGGTGCTCGATGCCCTGACTGGCGCCAAGCTGTCGGTTGGCCCGCCGTACTTCAACGCATTGTTCCTGCCGTTGATGGCGTTGCTGATGCTGGTGCTCGGCGTAGGCGTGGTGGTGCGCTGGAAGGACACGCCCGGCAAATGGCTGGCGAGCATGATGACCCCGGTGCTGGTCGGCAGCGCGGTGCTGGCGCCGGTTGCCGGGTTGATCGTCGATGACTTCGACTGGCCGATCCTGAGCGTGTTCGCCCTGTCCGCCTGGGTGGTGTTCAGCGGTGTGCGCGACATCCTCGACAAGACCCGCCACAAGGGCCTGGTCAAAGGCCTGGCCGCCCTCAATCGCAGCTATTGGGGCATGCACCTGGCGCACCTGGGCCTGGCGGTGTGCGCCCTGGGGGTGGTGTTGTCGAGCAACAACAGCGCCGAGCGCGACCTGCGCATGGCGCCAGGCGAGGCCGTCGAGCTGGGCGGCTACCACTTCCTGTTCGAAGGTGCGAAGCACTTCGAGGGGCCGAACTTCATCTCCGACAAGGGCACCGTTCGTGTCTCGCGCGACGGCCGCGAAGTGACCGTGCTGCACCCGGAGAAACGCCTGTACACCGTGCAGCAATCGATGATGACCGAGGCCGGTATCGACGCCGGCTTCACCCGCGACTTGTATGTCGCCCTGGGCGAGCCGCTGGAAAACGGCGCCTGGGCGGTGCGGGTGCATATCAAACCCTATGTCCGCTGGATCTGGCTGGGTGGTCTGTTGACCGCGCTGGGCGGTTTCCTGGCGGCCCTCGACCGGCGCTACCGCGTCAAGGTCAAAGCCCGGGTGCGTGATGTACTGGGTGTGTCTGGAGCGACTGCATGAAGCGTTGGATCATGGTAGTGCCACTGGCGGTGTTCCTGCTGGTGGCGGTCTTTCTCTACAAGGGGTTGTTCCTCAAGCCCGACGAGTTGCCCTCGGCGATGATCGGCAAGCCGTTCCCGGCCTTCTCCCTGGGTACCGTGCAAGGTGACCGCACGCTCACCCAAGCCGACCTGATCGGCCGCCCGGCGCTGGTCAATGTGTGGGGTACCTGGTGCCCCTCGTGCAAGGTCGAGCACCCGTACCTCAACCAGCTGGCCGAGCAGGGCGTGGTGATCCACGGCGTCAACTACAAGGACGACAACGCCGCCGCGCTGAAATGGCTGGCCGAGTTCCACAACCCATACCAGTTGAATATCGCCGACCCGCAAGGCTCGTTGGGCCTGGACCTGGGTGTGTACGGCGCGCCGGAAACCTTCCTGGTCGACGCGAAAGGCATCATCCGCTACAAGCACGTGGGCGTGGTCGACGCCACGATCTGGCGCGAACAGCTGGCACCGCTGTACCAGGGCCTGGTTGACGAGGCCCGGCCATGAAGCGCTGGCTCGCAGCCGCCGTGCTGGGCATGAGCCTGGCCGGCGTGGCCAAGGCGGCCATCGACACCTATCAGTTTCGCGACGAAGCCGAGCGTGAGCGATACCAGCAACTGACCAAGGAGCTGCGCTGCCCCAAGTGCCAGAACCAGGACATCGCCGACTCCAACGCGCCGATCGCCGCCGACCTGCGCCGCGAGATCTTCCGTATGCTCGGCGAGGGCAAGAGCAATCCGCAGATCGTCGACTTCATGGTCGACCGCTATGGCGACTTCGTGCGCTACAAGCCGGCGCTCAGCGGGCGTACCTGGCTGCTGTGGTTCGGCCCGGGCATCCTGCTGGCCGGTGGTTTCGTGGTGTTGGCGGTGATCGTCCGCCGCCGTCGCAACCAGGCCGTGGCCGGCACACCGGAACTGTCCGCCGCTGAACGCGAGCGTCTCGCCAAACTGCTGGAAAAAGAAACCAACCATGACTGAATTCTGGCTCAGCGCGGGCCTGTTGCTGCTCGCCGCCCTGGCATTCCTGTTGATTCCCATCCTGCGCGGCCGTCGCCGCCAGCAGGCCGAACAGGACCGTACCGCGCTCAATGTGGCGCTCTATGAAGAGCGGGTCGCCGAACTGGCAGCCCAGCAGCAGGCGGGTGTGCTCGATGCCGGGCAGCTGGCCAGGGGCCGTGACGAGGCAGCCCGCGAACTGCTGGCCGACACCGAGCGCAACGACGCGTCCGTTCAAGGCCATCTGGGCAAGGCGGTTCCGCTGCTGGCATCGGTGCTGGTACCTGCCATGGCGCTGGGGCTGTACCTGCACTTCGGCGCCGCCGACAAGGTCGAATTGACCCAGGAATTCGCCAGCGCGCCGCAATCGATGCAGGAAATGACGGCGCGTCTGGAGCGTGCCGTGAAGGCCCAGCCGGACTCCGCCGAAGGGTTGTACTTCCTCGGTCGGGCGTACATGGCCGATCAGCGCCCGGCGGATGCCGCCAAGGCCTTCGAGCGTGCCGTGGCCCTGGCCGGGCGTCAGCCCGAGCTGCTCGGGCAATGGGCCCAGGCGTTGTACTTCGCTGCCGACAAGCAATGGAGCGCACAGCTGCTGGCACTGACCGACGAAGCACTGAAGGCTGACCCACGGGAGGTCACCAGCCTTGGCCTGCGAGGTATCGCCGCCTTCGAGGGCGAGCGCTATCAGGAGGCCATCGATTTCTGGCAACGCCTGCTCGCGCAACTGCCGGAAGGTGACGCCTCGCGCGCCGCGCTGCAGGGCGGTATCGACCGCGCTGCGGACAAACTGAAGGCCTCCGGTGGCAAGGTGGCCGAGGCGGCGCGTCTGAAGGTGCGGGTCGAACTGGCTGCGGCGCTCAAGGACAAGGTGCGCCCGGATGACACGGTGTTCATCTTCGCCCGTGCCAGCAATGGGCCACCCATGCCCTTGGCCGCCAAGCGTGTCACCGTGGCGCAGTTGCCCATCGAGGTGGAGCTGTCGGATGCCGATGCGATGATGCCGCAAATGAAACTGTCGGACTTTGCTGAAGTCCAACTGGTTGCCCGGGTCTCGCGCGCCGGTGTTCCCACCCGTGGTGAATGGAAAGCCCAGGGGGCGCCCCTGGCCACCACTACGCGAGTACCCCAGCACCTGGTAATCGACAGCCCCGACTCATAAGAGAGCAGCCTCATGAACAGCACCGTCCGCCTGACCCTGATCACCCTGGCCCTGGGTCTTTCCGCGTGCACGGTGCATCAGCCAGGCGAGCGGCAATCGCTGCCGCCGATCGAGTCCGTGCCCGAGCACAAAGGGCCAGCGGCCAAGCCATTGCCGGGCAGCAAGCCAAGCCAGCCTGCTGCGACGCCCAAACCCATGCCGCGCACCTCGGCCAGTTTTGCGCCACCACCCGGTGGCGCCAGCCATTGGGACCCGAAGATGGGCGTCTACGTGCTGGAGAAACAACCCAACACCTTCTACCGCCAGCGCACCTACTACCGCTGGAACAACGGTTGGAGCTGGTCGCTGAGCCCCAATGGACCCTGGCAGGAGACCGACAGCAGTGGTGTGCCGGGTGGCCTGGGGCGCGCGTTCGCCCAATAGGTTTCGCTCGAACCCTGCGCGGGTAGCCCATCTCGCCACTGCCTGCGCATAATGTCCCTTCGCATTGAACGGGAGGTGGCATGAGCAAGACAGTCCTGGTCCTGGTGGAAACCGTTGACGATTATCTGCCTTTGCTGGAGCGAGCCGGCTACCGACTGATCCGCGCCCCTTCACCTCGGATGCGTGCCGACGCTATCGCCCGTCACGCCCACCAGATAGATGCCGTGCTCACCCGCGGCCCACTGGGCCTGACCGCCGACGAGATCGACACGTTGGTGAACCTCAGGATCATCTGTGTGATCGGCGCCGGTTACGAGCAAGTCGACCTGGTCGCCGCTGCGGCCCGGGGCATCACCGTCACCAATGGCGCAGGTGCCAACGCCGGTCCTGTTGCCGACCATGCCATGGCCCTGTTGCTGGCGCTGCTGCGCGATATTCCCCGCGCCGATGCCAGCACCCGCCGTGGTGAGTGGCATCGGGTGATCAGCCCCTCGGTCAGCGGCAAGCGCATGGGGATCATCGGCCTTGGCGCGGTGGGCCAGGCGATTGCCCGGCGCGCTGCCCTTGGTTTCGACATGCATGTCAGCTACCACAGCCGTACCCCGCGTGCGGATGTGCCCTACACCTGGTACGACAGCCCACGGCACCTGGCCGACGCGGTGGATGTTCTGGTGGTCGCCACCCCGGGTGGCAACGGAACTCGCCACCTGGTCGATGCCCAGGTGCTCGAGGCATTGGGCGCCGAGGGTTACCTGGTCAATATCGCCCGCGCCAGCGTGGTGGACACCGAGGCCTTGGTCGCTGCCTTGCGCCAGGGCCAGCTCGCCGGCGCCGCGCTGGACGTCTTCGACGATGAACCCGCCGTGCCTGATGCGCTCAAGGCATTGGGCAACACCGTGCTGACCCCGCACGTCGCGGGTCAGTCCCCTGAGGCGGCCCGTGATACCGTGGCCCTGGTGCTGCGCAACCTGCAGGCGTTCTTCGCGGGCGAACCGGTACTGACCCCAGTGCGTGGATAAGCCGTTTTCCGATACCCACCCGGCGTTATGTCGGGCTTGAAAGGAGTCGTTGCATGCAACTCGAGATTTTCCAGGTCGATGCGTTTTCCTCCGAGCCGTTCGGCGGCAACCCAGCAGCGGTGATTCCCTTGCAGCAGTGGCTGCCGGATGACCTGCTGCAGCGCATCGCCGAAGAGAACAACCTGTCCGAGACCGCCTACTTCGTGCGCAACGGCGAGGCATTCGAGCTGCGCTGGTTCACCCCGGCCGTCGAGGTCGACTTGTGTGGCCATGCGACGCTGGCAGCCGCCTGGGTGTTGTTCGAGCAGTTGGGTGAACAGGCCGAAGTGCTGCGTTTCAATACCCGTAGCGGTGAGCTCAGGGTCAGCCGTGGGGCCGATGGCCTGCTGGCCATGGACTTCCCCGCCAAGCAGCCGGTAGCCGTTGATATCCCTGAAGGCTTGTTGTCAGCTTTGGGTCTGGGAAGCGCCCGTGCGTTGTATCGGACAGACGACTATGTGCTGGTGATCGATGATGCGGCGCTGCTCGATCCACTCAAGCCGGATTTCGTCGCGTTGTCTGCGTTCGATGTGCGCGGGATCGCGGTGACGGCGCCAGGGCGTGGATTTGATTTCGTTACGCGTTGGTTTGGGCCGCGGGTGGGGGTCAACGAGGACCCGGTTACCGGGTCGGCACATACGTCGTTGGCACCTTACTGGTCGGAGCGCCTGGGCAAGGCCAGCTTGCGCTGTGAGCAGGGTGGGGCGCGCAAGGGGCAGTTGCAGTGCGAGGTACCGGGGAACGGACGGGTGATCATCAGTGGGCGCGGCGCGCTCTACCTGCGCGGTCAAGTCTTTATCTGAGGCGCGGCCGAAAATGCCCCCACGAGCGTGCAAGGCGCTTCGTGGGGGCAGACGGGCATCAGGGCATGACGCCCACGGTGCCGTTACCGACCTTGGGCTGTCGATAGAGGTCCAGCAGCACCTGGTCAAGCACCTGCGAGGCGCCCCATGGCTTGGGGTCGTTGAGGATGGCCGCCACCGCCCAGGTATGGCCGTTGCTGTCGCGGCTGAACCCGGCAATTGCCCGCACGGTATTGAGCGTGCCGGTCTTGATATGCCCTTCGCCGCTCATGGCCGTGCGCTTCAGGCGTTTACGCATGGTGCCATCCATGCCCACCAGCGGCATCGAACTGATGAACTCGGCAGCGTAGGGGCTCTTCCAGGCGGCCTGCAGCAGTGCGGCCATTTCGCGGGTGCTGACGCGCTCGGCACGGGACAGGCCCGAGCCGTTCTCCATCACCAGGTGGGGCGCGGTGATGCCTTTCTTGGCCAGCCACTGGCGCACCACGCGTTGGGCGGCACGGGCGTCGTCGCCGTCGGCGTCGGTGCGGAACTGCGCGCCGATGCTGAGGAACAACTGCTGCGCCATGGTGTTGTTGCTGTATTTGTTGATGTCGCGGATGACTTCGACCAGGTCTGGCGAGAAAGCACGGGCCAGCAGACGGGCGGATTTGGGGACGTCCTCGAAGCGGTCGCGGCCCTGAATAGTGCCCCCCAGTTCGTTCCAGATGGCGCGCACGGCACCCGCGGCGTAGGTCGGGTGGTCCAGCAGCGACAAATAGGTCTGCGAGTTGCAACCGTCAGCCAGTTGCCCGGTGACGGTCACGCTGACGCCGTCGGCTTGCGGCACCGGGTTGTAGCGCACGTCGCCTGAGCATTGCTTGCCGGCCACTGCCTTGACCTGATTGTCGATGCGAATGCTGGCGATCGGTGGCTCGACCGATACCAGCACTTTGCCGCCGTCGTTACGGGCCACGAAGCGCAAGGCTTTGAGGTTGACCAGCAATGAGTCAGGCTTGACCAGAAACGGCTTGTTGATATCGCCGCCGTCATCATCGAACTGTGGCAGGTTGGGCTGCACGAAGTGACTGCGGTCCAGGACCAGGTCACCGGTCACCGTGCGTACACCGTTGGCACGCAGGTCACGCATCAGCAGCCAGAGTTTCTCCATGTTCAGCTTGGGATCGCCGCCGCCCTTGAGGTACAGGTTGCCGTTGAGCACGCCGTTGCTCAGGGTGCCATCGGTATAGAACTCGGTCTTCCACTGGTAGGTCGGGCCCAGTAGTTCCAGCGCGGCGTAGGTGGTGATCAACTTCATGGTCGAGGCCGGGTTGACCGAGACGTCGGCGTTGAAAACCGTGGCCGTGCCGGGGCCATCCAGTGGCAGCATCACCAGCGACAGCGCCGAGTCCTGCAGTTTGTTGGTCTTGAGTGCCTGTTGCACCTTGGGCGGGAGGGTGGTGTTGACGGCGGCGGCCTGGCTGGGGAATGCCAGGGGCAGCAACACGCCGGCGAGCAGCAGTGGGCGGAGCGTCTTGATCATAAAGGTATGAACCCTGCGCGAGGGAAAAGGGTAACGGGGCTGTAAGAAAATGATGACCCCAGGACGAATAGAGTGCGCATTATGCCCCAAGCTTAGCGTCGGTGGGCTGTATTCGACGGAAAAGCGCCGCTGGGCGCTGGAAACTGGTAAAGTGCCGCGCGTAAATACTTGAGAGGATTGTTTCATGGCTACCAACCGTTCCCGTCGCCTGCGCAAGAAACTGTGCGTGGATGAATTCCAGGAGCTGGGTTTCGAACTGAACCTGGGTTTCAAGGAAGACCTGTCCGATGAAGCCATCGATGCCTTCCTTGACGCCTTCCTGGCTGAAGCCATGGATGCAAATGGTCTGGACTATGTCGGCGGCGACGATTTCGGTCTGGTCTGCAAGGCCGAGCGTGGCTCGGTCACCGAAGAACAGCGTGCCGCTGTCGAAGCCTGGCTCAAAGGCCGCAGCGAACTGACCAACATCGAAGTCAGCCCGCTGCTGGACGCCTGGTACCCGGAAAAACCGATCAACCCGGCATCGTGATCGGGAGGCGGCACAGTCGCTGTGCCGCTTACTCCGCCTCGGCCAGGCTGCACAATTGCCTGGCCAGGGCTTTCTCCACACGGCGCATATGCCGTGCCAATGCCTGACGGCGTACTTTCAGCTCGTCCTGGGACAAATCAGGTTCCTCGAGCGCTTCGCATGCCTGAATCAATGATCTCGCATCCAGCATCCTCGCCGCGCTGAGGATCTTGTGTGCCTGGGCCGCCAGTTCATTCGCCTGTTGCCGTGGGTCGATAGCCATCAGTGTGATCAGGTCTTGCTGCAGGCTCTGGTACAAGGTGCTCAGTATACGGTCGCGGTCGTTGGCGTTGTCGCCGACGATGGCGCTCAGGCCGTCCAGGTCGAAGCGATGCCCGGGCTCGTCACAACCATTGCACGGCCTGCCGTGGCGAGCGATGCTCGCAAGGCGCTGGCCGAGCAGTTGCAGGCCGATGGGTTTGAGCAGGCAGTCATCCATGCCTGCATCCAGGCATTGTTGGCGCACTTCAGGTTGGGCGTTGGCGGTGTAGCCGAGCATGGTACAGCGCGGGCGACCGTGCAGGTGCTCTTCGGCGCGCACTGTCCGGGCCAGTTCATAACCATTCATGCCTGGCATGTTGCAGTCGACGATCAATACATCGAAACAGCCTTCACGCCACTTGCGCAACCCTTCGCGACCATCGCGCGCGCTCTCCTGGCGCAGCCCCAGGTAGCTCAACTGTTGTGCCATGAGCAGCAAGTTGGCGGGATGGTCGTCGATCACCAGGGTCTTCAGGCGCGCATCCGGCTGTTCAATGTTCGTAGCCATGCGGGGGAGCGGCTCCACGGGGGCTACACAGTGCAGGGGCATGGTGAGGCGTACGCGCGTTCCCACGCCTTGCAGGCTCTGCAGGCTCAGTTCGCCCCCCATCATCGCGCACAGGTTGCGGCTGATGACCAGCCCCAATCCGGTGCCTGCACGGGCGCCATCACTGTAGGGATTGGCCTGGGCGAAGGGCGTGAACAGTCGCTGGATGTCTTCCTCATGGATGCCGATTCCACTGTCACGCACCTCCAGGTCAAGGGTGGGGGACACTTGTTCGTTGTCGTTGCGCAGCTTCACGCTGATGCGTACCTGCCCCTGCTCGGTGAACTTGATCGCGTTGCTGACCAGGTTCGACAGCACCTGTTTGAACCGCAGTGGATCAAGCATCACATGACAACGCGCCGCGTCGGTGATGGCCACCTTCAGTGCCAGGCCTTTGTGGCGGGCCAGGCCGTCGAATACCCGGCCGACGGACTCGACCAGCATGGCCAGGTCGACGGGTTCAGGCGCGAGGTTCAGGTGGCCGGATTCGATGCGAGCGATATCCAGGATATCGCCGATGAGGCCGAGCAGGTCCTGGGCCGAGTGGTGGGCGATTTCCAAGGCAGGTCGATCGAGCTGGCCCTGCTCTGCGCGGCGCAGGGCCAGTTCCAGCATGCCGATCAACGCGTTCATCGGTGTGCGGATCTCATGGCTGATGGTGGCGAGGAAGGTGCTCTTGGCACGGTTCGCGTCATCCGCCTGCTGTTTGGCCAGGCGCAGGTCCTGGACCAGGTTGCGGCGTTCGCTGATGTCGATCCAGCCGCCGATGATGCCTTGCATCTCGCCCAGCGAGTCGCGGTAGGGAAGGATCCAGTGATAGATCGTCAGTTCCTGGCCTTTCAGGTACAAAGGGCGGTCCATGATCATGGGTTTACCCTGCGCCATGACGCGTTGGTAGTCGTCCTGGATCTGCCGGGTGTAATCAGCATCGCAGAATGGAGTGTCCTCCAGGCGCTTGCCGATGACCTGCTCGGGGCTGGCGCCCACCGCTTGCAGGTAGCTGTCGTTGCAGCTCTGCAGACGCCCTTCGTGGTCTCGAACGTACATTGGGTGGGGAGTGCCGTTGAGCAAGGCACCCATGAACTCCAGTTGGTCGTTCAGGGCGCGCTCGGCTCGCTGACGTTGCTTGATCTGGCGGCGCAGGCGTGCGTTCCAGATCAGTGCAAGTACCAGTAGCATGCCGATGACACCTGCCACCTGCACGATGACCTTGCGGTAATGGCGCCAGTAGGAGTCATCGCGCATGCCGTGGTCCCGCCAACGGCTGTTGATCACCCCGAGCTCTTCGGGGGATATGCTCAGCAGTGCCTTGTCGAGTATCGACGCCAGCTCGCCGGCATTGGAGGTTGTCGCCATCGAGAAGGTTGCCGGCTCCGTGCCGACCGTGCTGCGGATTACCAGGTCACTGCTGGTCGCCACCATGTGATTGGCATCGATCAGCGTGGCGATCGCAGCATCCACTGCACCGCTTTCAAGCAATACCGTGGCGTAGTAGGCGCTCTCCGTTGCGACCTGACGAACCAGCGGATGTTGGGTGGTCAGGAGCGCTGCCACGCTGCTGTCACGAGGGACGGCTACGCGCTTGCCCTTGAGCAGCTTCAGTGTGCTGGGTTGATTGGCTCCGTTGCGGCCGACCAGCACGTAGGCACTTTCCAGATAGGGCCTGCTGACCTGCAAGGCGTTGCCGCGACGTGTATCGATGGAATGGGTGGCGATGATGTCGGCACGGCCGGACTCAAGTTGCTCGATCATGTCACCATCGCCACTGGCGCGCTGGATGTCGAAGCGCAGGCCGGTGCGCAAGCGAATGAGTTCGAGCAGGTCGGCGACGATACCGCGCAGGCGGTCATTGTTGTCGAAAAAGGTCAGGGGGGCGGCGGTATCATTGACCACCACCCGCATTACCGGATGCTCGCGCAGCCAGCGATCTTCCCGTGGCGACAACTGCAGTTTGCGATCAGTCAACAGGCTGCCACTGCTGGCGCTCCAGCGTTTGAAAATATCGAAGCGTGTACTGTTTGACTGGGCTTCCAGCGCAGCATCGACCAGCGTCAGCAGCATCCTGTCGTCGTCGCGCAAGGCAAAACTGAACCCAACGGCCTCGTGCTTGCCAAAATTGGCCATGCGCAGGCGTGGCAGGTGGCCACGACTGATCAGGTAGTGCGTGGACACGGTGTCGCCGATGAACACGTCGGCTTGCTCGAAGGCTACCGCGTTCAGGGCCTGGGTGGACGACTCGAAGGTCAGGAGCTCGGCTTGGGGGTAGGTGGCGTTGATCTCTTCGGGCGGCAGGTAGTGGTAGAGCATGCTCAGGCGCATGCCTTCCAGGCCTGTATCCAGCGCGCGTGTTTCGTCTTCGCGGGTTACCAGCACCGGCTGGTCGATGGCATAGGGCCGTGACAAGGCCAGGCCTTGCGTCGAGGCTTCATAGCCATTGGCGCTTCCCAGCAGGTCGATCTGGCCATTCTTCAAGGCAGCGACCGCCGCGGCCCGACTGGGGAAGCGTTGCACACGGACCGGCAGGCCCAGGGCGTTGCCAATCACGCCAGCGTAGTCTGCGGTGAGCCCCTGGTACTCATTGCCACGGGTGGCAATGTCGAACGGTGGATAATCCGGTGCCGATGTTCCCAGGACCAGTTCCTGACGGGTCGTGAGCCAATCACGTTGGGCCGGGGTGAGCGTGGGTTGGGTCGATGTCGGTGAAGCGCGGCTGAGCAGAGTGTATGTCTGGCCCGGTTCATTGGATACGCAGGCACCCTGCAGGGGGGTGCCGAGGCTCAGGCAAATCAGGGATGTTGCAATGTACCTCCACATCATGACCTCAGACTAACGCGTTGCGCTTGGCGATATCGATCAGTTCCACCAACGTGTTTGCGCGCAGTTTGTGCATAAGGCGCTTCTTGTAGGTGCTGACGGTCTTGTTGCTGAGGAACATGCCCTTGGCAATTTCCTTGTTGCTTCTGCCCTGCGCGAAAAGTTGCAAGACCATCAGCTCCCGGTCGTTCACCTGGCGGAACAGTTCCAGTTCCTGCCCTCGATCCACCTGGGCCGGATTGAGTGCCTGGCTGGGGAAGTAGTTATAGCCGGAAAGCACCGCCTTTATGGCGCTGAGCAACTCGCTCAGGTCTTCCTGTTTGCAGACGTAACCGGCGGCCCCCGAGTGCATGCAGCGGATCGCGAACAGTGCTGGCGATTGCGCGGTCAGCACCAGAACTTTGAGGGGGATGGCCATGGTCTGCAGGCGGGACAGCATTTCCAGGCCGTCGAGCTTGGGGAGGCTGATGTCCAGGATCACCAGGTCCGGGCGTGTTTCGCGAATCATCTGCATGGCATCGACGCCATTGTCCGATTCGCCAATCACTGTGTAATTTTGATTTTCCAGCAACATCCGGATAGCCAGGCGGATTACCGGGTGGTCGTCGACAATAAATACTGAGTGCATATTCAACATTCCATTCGGTGTGACGAAAACAGTCGGCACATTAGCTCAGATGAATGTCGGCGGGCAGGGAAGGTTAGTTCGAAAACTATATATAGGAAATTACTTACAGCTAAATCGATATCTTGCTACAGGGCGTGTAGAAGTTAAGGAGTTCGTCGCTCGGGTTTCTGGTTGTTTTTGCGAAAAATTGAAATTGTGTTTTGACCTGTCGCTAGGAGGTAAGAAGTTTCTTACAGATTAATACAGTGTTGACGGCCTAGGCCGTCATCACTGCTGCGCGCCTGTCATGTCGGACTGGAGCGTCCGGTCATCTCGCTGGCCATTTCGCTGGCATAGCCATCGGTCATGCCAGCGATGAAGTCGATCATGCGCAGGTAGGCGTCGTGCAAGGTGCCGTGCGGATTGGGGGCGTTGTTGCCGATCAGGTCCAGCACGCGCTGGCTCTTGAAAGAGGGTGTGCGCCCGCCGTGCTGTTCCAGGGCGGCACTGCAGAAGGTATTGAGGAGGATTTCCAGGGTGGTGTAGGCGCCGATCTCCTGAAGCGTCTTGCGCTTGTCCTGAAAGATTTTCTTGCGGGCCATGTCCTTGGCTTGCAGTACGCAACGCTGGGCCGGGCCGTGCATGTGTTCGACCAGGTCGCCCGGTAGCCTCCCGGCAAGCAGGGCATCCTGCTGTTCGACGAAGGCGAGGGCGGCGGCATTGGTCAGGTGTTCGATCGCCTTGCCCCGCAGGATTGCCAGCTTGCGCCGGCGCGATGCTCCGGGCCCTAGCTGGCGATAGGTTTCCGGCAGGTCGTCGCCGACCAGGTCGAGCAGCAGCGCCTCGACTTCGGCGTACTGCAACAGGCCCATTTCCAGGCCGTCCTCGAGGTCGATCAAGGCATAGCAGATATCGTCGGCCGCCTCCATCAGGTAGACCAAGGGGTGGCGGGCCCAGCGCTGGTGTTCAAGCTGAGGCAGGCCAAGCTTGCCGGCGATCTGCTCGAGCAGCGGCAGCTCGCTGTGGTAGCAACCGAACTTGTGTTTTTTGTAGCCCAGGGCATCGGCGTGGCGAGCGGTCCAGGGGTACTTGAGATAGGCGCCGAGGGTGGCGTATGTCAGGCGCATGCCACCATCGAACTGGTGGTATTCGAGTTGGGTGAGGACGCGAAAACCTTGGGCGTTGCCTTCGAAATTCAGGAAGTCGGCACGTTCGTCATCCGTCATGTCGTCCAGCCAGCCACGTCCGGCCGCTTGCTGGAACCAGTGGCGAATGGCGTCTTCACCGGAGTGGCCAAACGGAGGGTTGCCAATGTCGTGGGCCAGGCAGGAAGACTGCACGATCATCCCCAGGTCGTTGGGTTCGCACCAGTCGGGCAGCCTGTCGCGCAGGGTCTCGCCCACGCGCATGCCCAGCGAGCGGCCGACACAGCTCACTTCCAGCGAATGGGTCAGGCGGGTGTGGATGTGATCGTTGCTGGTGACCGGGTGCACCTGGGTCTTGCGCCCCAGGCGGCGGAAAGCGCCAGAGAAGATGACGCGGTCATGGTCCTTGTGGAAAGGGCTGCGGCCCAGCTCTTCGGAGCTGCCGAGGGCCTTGCCCAGGCGTTCGCGGGTCAGCAGGGTATGCCAGTCCAAGGCGTGTTCTCCCGTCGTTGAGTCGGCATAGCTTCCAGTGTCTGGCGCGCCCGTGCAAGCACGGACGCGCAGGGCTCAGGGGCGCTGGCCGTTGCTCAGGAACAGGCGGATCAGCGGTGCCAGGCTGGAGCTCAGGCGCAGCAGGCGCCTCAAGTTGCCACTGCGCACCCCTTTACCCGTGAGGAAACCCAGCGCCACGACAGCGGCCAGGCCCCATAGCGAGCCATGCCGGACGCCCAGGCCCTCGCCGAATGAACTGCCCATGCCGCGCAAGCGGCGCACCGGTTCAAGCAGCTGGGTGGATTCGTGGCGAATCTGCTGGCGGTGCATTTCCATGCGCAGGCGCAGCAACGCCTTGCGCAGTTCACGTGGGTTTCGGGTATCAGGTATTTCAGGCAGGTTCATGGCAGCAGGCGCTCCCTGTCCTTGGCCAACTCGTCGAGCGTGGCGCTGAACGGTGATGATTCGTCGAACACCGCGGCTTTCAGACGCAAGCCGCAGTACAGCGCGGCAAGGCCATAGAACACGCACAGCCCGATGATCCCGGCCAGGCGATAGCTGTCCCACAGCAGCACCAGTACCAGCCCGGACAGGGCGGTCAGCAGCAGCAGGGCGAAGACCAGCGCGAGCCCGGCGAACAGCAGCAGGCTCAGGGTGCGAGCCTTCTGTTCCTGCAACTCGATACCGAACAGCTCGATATGGCTGTGCAGCAAACCCAGCACCGCCGCACCCAGGCGTCTGCCGGAAGTGGCGGCGCCGTTGCCGTCGTTGTCCATGGGCACCTCTCAGCGCTTGGCCAACAGGCCGATCAGCAGGCCGACGCCAGCCGCGATGCCAATGGCCTGCCAGGGGTTTTCCTGTACGTACTGCTCGGCGCTGCCGAGGGCGGCCTGGCCGCGCTGGCGCACCGAGTCCTGGGTCAGTTGCAAGGTTTCGCGGGCCTGTGTCAGGCGCTCGTGAATCTGCTCGCGCAGTTCATCGGCCTGGTCGCCCGCCAGGTTGGCGGTGTCGGCGAGCAGCTTTTCGGTGTCGCGGACCAGGGCCTGGAAGTCAGCCATCAGTATGTCTTGTGCAGTCTTTGCCGATTTGCTGGCCATGGATGGGCCTCTCCCTGTGGGTGTGTATGGCTATTTCGAGTAATGGCGTGCGCGGAAGGTTCAGTGGCAGGGGCTGGTACGGCCCTTGCTATCAATCGGGGCGTGCCTGTCGGCGCCTGCGCTGAAAGCGTGCGCCAGCCGCGCGGACACCGACAAACCTTAACCCAATCCACGACAAACCCAAGAAAAAACCACGCAGGCACCCGCCCGTTCACTGAAATGGAGCAGGGGCCTGGCACCGATTAGGTGCAGGGATGCCGGTTCTTGAACTGTCCTGGTGCCTTTTTGCAGGTCTGCCACTTCATGGAAAACATGCACAGCGCGATGGACTCCCTGGTCCATGGCTCGAACACCTTGTTCATCCTCATGGGAGCGATCCTGGTCCTGGCCATGCATGCCGGCTTCGCCTTTCTCGAGGTCGGTACGGTGCGTCACAAGAACCAGGTCAACGCCTTGTCGAAGATTCTCAGTGATTTCGCCATCTCGGCACTGGTGTACTTCTTCATCGGCTACTGGATCGCCTATGGCGTGAGCTTCCTGCAGCCGGCGGCCGAGCTGGCCCGCGACCATGGTTACGCCTTGGTCAAATGCTTCTTCCTGCTGACCTTCGCCGCAGCGATCCCGGCGATCATTTCGGGTGGGATTGCCGAGCGGGCACGCTTCGTACCGCAGTTGTGCGCGACCGCGTTGATCGTGGCGTTCATCTATCCGTTCTTCGAAGGGGTGGTGTGGAATGGCAACCTGGGTATCCAGGCATGGCTGCAGGCACGCTTCGGCGCACCGTTCCATGACTTCGCCGGGTCCGTGGTGGTGCATGCCATGGGGGGGTGGCTGGCCTTGGCGGCGGTCATCCTGCTGGGGGCGCGTCGCGGTCGTTATCGCGATGGCCGGCTGGTAGCCTTCGCGCCGTCGAGCATCCCGTTCCTGGCGCTGGGCTCCTGGATCCTGATCATCGGCTGGTTCGGCTTCAACGTCATGAGCGCGCAGACCCTGCAGGGGGCGAGCGGGCTGGTGGCGATCAACTCGTTGATGGCCATGGTAGGTGGCACCTTGTCGGCCTTGCTGGTCGGGCGCAATGACCCGGGCTTCCTGCACAACGGTCCACTGGCCGGGTTGGTGGCGGTCTGCGCCGGTTCCGACCTGATGCACCCGGTGGGGGCGCTGGTGGTCGGGCTGGTGGCGGGAGGCCTGTTCGTCTGGTGCTTCACCGCGGCACAGAACCGCTGGAAGATCGACGATGTGCTGGGGGTGTGGCCGCTCCACGGCCTGTGTGGCGTCTGGGGCGGGATCGCCTGTGGCGTGTTCGGGCAGACGGCGCTGGGCGGGCTGGGTGGTGTCAGCCTGGTGAGCCAGGTGCTGGGCAGCCTGGCCGGTATCGGGGTGGCGTTGCTCGGCGGTTTTGTCGTGTACGGGCTGATCAAGGCGTTGCATGGCCTGCGCCTTAGCCACGAGCAGGAGTTCCAGGGCGCCGACCTGTCGCTGCACCGCATTGGCGCGACCAGCCAGGATTGACCTGGCACAGGTGCAGGTTGCAGGGTCTGGACCTAGAATAAGCATCCTTGAAGATGATTTCCGGGCCCATTCATGCTCCCTGAATGCCAGTTGTTCGGTACCCTCGGGTGCCACCTGTGTGAAGTGGCGGAAGCCATGCTGATGCCGTTCGTCGAGCACGGCCTGCTGGTCGAGCTGGTCGACATCGCGGATAGCGAGGCGCTGTTCGAGCGGTACGGCCTGCTGATTCCGGTGCTGCGCCGCTGCGACAGCGGCGCGGAACTGGGCTGGCCGTTCGATGCCGAACAAGTGGTGGCGTTCCTGCGTTGAGCCGCTGATTGACGGTAGGGTGATTCACTTCGTATGCTGTATATAAATACAGTATCGAGGTGAAGCCATGCTCAATGTCGAGCAACTCAAGTACAGCATCAACCACATGTCCCCTGAGCGTGTGCGTGACGCTGTGCTGGAATTGCGACTCGATGGCATCGTCACCGATGACCAGACGCCCTTCGGCAAGGTTCACTTCAACACCTGCTTCGCCGAGATCGAGGCGTTGTTCCAGCGTGCGGGCTTTCATCGCCCGCTGGATGTCGTGGGCTATCAGGGCCTGAGCTATGCCCTCTATGACCCGGGGCGCTGGGACGCCGTGCAGGTGCTGCGCTGGTTGAAGGCGCGCTGTGAGCCGGCCAGCGAGGCTGGTTGAGGCGCGTGGGCTAGGGGATAATGCTCCCCCCTGTGATGCGAGCCCGCCGATGACCACGCCTTTCAACCCCGCCCTCCAGCAAGCCAGTACCGTATGCCTGCCTCCAGGTCGCTGGGCGACGGTGCTCGATTGCCTGTGCGATCACTTCAAGGGTATCTCCCGCGAGCAGTGGCTCGATCGCTTTGCCCGTGGCCGGGTGCTGGACAGCGAAGGCCGTGCGATCGCCGCCGAGTTTCCCTATAAACAAGGCCTGCGTCTGCATTACTTCCGCGAGGTGCCCAACGAGAAACCGATTCCAGTGCAGGAAGAGATCCTGCATGTGGACGAGCATCTGGTGGTCGCGGACAAACCGCATTTCCTGCCGGTGACTCCCACCGGCGAATATGTCGAGCAGACGCTGTTGCGCCGCCTGATCCGCCGCCTGGACAACCCGCACCTGGTTCCCCTGCACCGCATCGATCGGCACACGGCCGGTCTGGTATTGTTCTCCGCCAGCCCGCAGAGCCGTGGCGCCTACCAGCGCCTGTTCCCGGAGCGGCGAATCGACAAGCACTATCAGGCAATCGCCGCGGCCATGCCGCAGCATGTGTTTCCCCTGGTGCACCGCAGCCGCCTGGTGCATGGCGAGCCGTTCTTCCGCATGCATGAGGTCGAGGGGGTCGATAACAGCGAAACCCACGCCTGCGTGCTGGAGAAACAGGGCGAACTGTGGCGCTATGGCCTGTCGCCAGTGACGGGCAAGACCCACCAGTTGCGGGTGCACATGGCTTCACTGGGCGCGGCTATCTGCAATGATCCGTTCTATCCGCAACTGGCCAATGAGCAGGACGATTACGCGCGGCCGCTGAAACTGCTGGCGCACAGCCTGCGTTTCAAGGATCCGTTGAGTGGCGAGGAGCGGTATTTCGAGAGTAGGTTGGCGCTTGACTGGTGAAAAGCATTGCGGGTGAACCCGCTCTCCTGAGCCTTGCGCGCCCCCTGTAGGAGCGGCCTTGTGCCGCGAAAGGGCCGCAAAGCGGCCCCGGCGATCTTTCTCGACACTGAAATCCTGGGGCCGCTACGCAGCCCTTTGGCGGCACAAGGCCGCTCCTACAGGGGAAGGCGTGAATTCCGAACACCCTGCAAGACAGTTGCTCCCACCAATGATCTGCGTGGGAGCGGGCTTGATTGCAGCTTTCAGCGGTTGAAGCGTTCCACCAGCGAGTATTGAGTGCCCGCGGTGCTGGTCAGCTCTTCGCTGAGCAGCGCCGAACGCTGGGCTTGGCCCGCGGTCTGGTCGGCCAGGTCGGCGATGGTGCTGATGTTGCGGCTGATCTCTTCGGCCACCGCGGTCTGTTCTTCGGTGGCGGCGGCGATCTGGGTGGCCATGTCGGTGATGTTGGCCACCGCTTCGCTGATACCCACCAGGGCCTGGTCGGCCTCCATCACGCGCTCGACGCCTTCCTGGGCCTGGCGGTGACCGGTCTCCATGGTCTGCACCGCGTTGTTGGCGGTCTGCTGCAGCTTGGCGATCAGGCCGTGAATCTGTCCGGTGGACTCGGCGGTGCGTTGGGCAAGCTGGCGGACTTCGTCGGCGACGACCGCGAAGCCTCGGCCCATCTCGCCGGCACGGGCAGCCTCGATAGCGGCGTTGAGTGCCAGCAGGTTGGTCTGGTCGGCGATGCCTTTGATCACATCGACCACGCCACCGATCTCGTCGCTATCCTTGGCCAGTTGCGTGACGGTCAGGCCGGTCTCGCCCACGGCGGCGGACAGCCGTTCAATCGCGTCGCGGGTCTCGCCGGCGATATGGCGGCCCTGGCTGGTCAGGCGATTGGCTTCTTGCGTGGCGTCAGCGGTGCGCTGCACATGGTTGGCCACTTCTTGCGTGGTGGCGGCCATCTGATTGACCGCGGCGGCCACTTGCTCGGTTTCCACGCGCTGGCGCTCCAGGCCCGAGGAACTCTGATGGGCGAGGGCGTCGGACTGGCGAGCCTGGTCGCTCAGTTGCTCGGCGCTGTCCTGCAGGCGGGTCAGGCAGGTCTTCATCCGTGCGTCCTGGCTGAGCATGGCCATTTCCAGGCGAGCCTGGACACCACGGCTGTCGGTGTACATCTGCGCGATCAGCGGGTCGGAGGTGGTCTGTTCAGCGAGGCGCAGCAGGCGCTTGAGGCCACGTTGCTGCCAGCCCAGGCCGAGCAGCCCCAGGGGAACCGACAGGCCGGCCGCCAGGGCGAAGCCCCAGGAGTGGCCCAGCCAGTTGCCGATCAGGAAGCCGACCTGGCTGATGAGGATGAACGGCAGCCAGTCCTGCAGCACCGGCAGCCATTTGTCGCGTTTCGGGATGGCCGACTTGCCCTGGTTGATGCGTTGGTACAGTGCTTCGGCACGGCGGATCTGCTCGGCGGTGGGCTTGACCCGCACCGACTCGTAGCCGACCACCTGGTTGCTGTCGAACACCGGGGTGACGTAGGCGTTCACCCAGTAGTGGTCGCCCGACTTGCAACGGTTCTTGACGATGCCCATCCACGGCAGCCCCTGCTTGAGGGTCTGCCACATATGGGCGAATACGGCCGGCGGCACATCGGGGTGGCGAACCAGGTTGTGCGGCGCGCCCATCAGCTCCTCGCGGGAAAAACCGCTGATCTCGATGAATGCGTCGTTGCAGTAGGTGATCACGCCTTTGGCGTTGGTGGTGGAGATCAACCGCTGCTGGGCAGGGAAAGTCCGTTCTCTCTGGGTAATCGGCTGGTTGTTACGCATTGGCTGTTCAATCCGCAAGGCTTTCGACGGGTATCGGCAAGCCTCTGGTTTTATTGAATGAATATTTAACTGCCATTGACCTGGCGCAAGGTGGCGATACTGCGGCTGCAGTAGCGAAGCCGGCATGATCGCGTAAGTTGCTGCCAATGTTGCAGTTTTCTTTATAGATTGTGACGACTGGGTCGGATCATGACCGATTGTTTAGCTCGGAGCCAGCATCGGGTAGCTGAAACCGGCGAAGTGCACCAGGTTGACAGCAACATGGCACAGCACCGCTGCGGTCAGCCCGCCATGGCGATAGGCCAGACCATACCCCACCCCGGCCAGGCTGGCCAGGTAGAACCACTGCCAGCCACCGCCCAGGTGCGCCAGGCCGAACAGCAGCGCGGCGGCGATCAGCGCCAGGCCGTCATGCTTGAACAGACGTTGCAGGCCGCCCTGGATGTAGCCGCGGAACAACAATTCCTCGGTCAGGCTGACCAGCAGCAGGTTGTTCAGCAGCCACAGCCAGGCCTGGTCCGGCCACTTGGGTGCCCAGGCCACCAGGCCCAGCGACCAGGCGCCGCCCAGGCAAGCGAGCAGCGTCAGTGGCAGGATCATGCCGAGGCTCGTGGCCAAGCCGCGTGTGCGCAGCATCACCAACCACGGGCAGGCCAGCAGCAGCCAGGCGCCGATCAGCGGCTTGTCCAGGTTCAGGTACATCGAGAAGGGGATGGCGCCTTCGCTGAGCACGACCTTGTCGATCACCCTGGCACCGTTGAAACCCGGTAGCCAGTGCAGTGCCAGGGCGACGGCGAGGGCGACGAACAGGACGTGGCCGAGGGTTTGCTGCCAGCGTACCCGTCGACGTGCCAGCAAGGCGCTGCACAGCAGGGCGAGCAAGGCGGGCAGGGTGGCAAGGCCCAGGCTGCCGAAGGTCAGTGCGAGGGTATAGCCGAGGCCGAGCAGGAGCAGGGCGATCCAGTGGGGAAGGGGCATTGGAGTTCCTTGTGCCGGTGAGTCCGTGGAGGGTTGGACTCACCTGGGCGCCCTCAGGGCACTTGCTATCGCTATCGCGGATGAATCCGCTCCTGTAGGAGCGGATTCATCCGCGATGCGCCGCACGGTCGGCGCTCGATCTCGAGATCACAGCAAGGCTATCGCCCTTCACCCCGCGATCAATTGCCGCAGCACAAAGTGCAGGATCCCTCCCGACTTGAAGTACTCCACTTCATTCAGTGTGTCGATCCGGCACAGCACCTCGACTTGGACCGTTTGACCATCCTCTCGGGTAATGCGCACGGGCAGGTCCATGCCGGGGCGAATCTGCGCCTCCGAAAGTCCCAGCACATCGATGCGTTCCTTGCCGGTCAGGCCAAGTCGTTTGCGGTCGTACCCGGCCTTGAACTGCAACGGCAGCACACCCATGCCGACCAGGTTCGAGCGGTGGATACGCTCGAAACTCTCCGCCAGCACGGCCTTGACCCCCAGCAGGTTGGTACCTTTGGCCGCCCAGTCGCGGCTCGAGCCGGTGCCGTACTCCTGCCCGGCAATCACCACCAGTGGCGTTCCATCCCGTTGGTAGCGCATGGCGGCGTCATAGATCGACAGTTTCTCGCCGCTGGGCACGTACAAGGTATTGCCGCCTTCCTCGCCGCCCAGCATCTCGTTGCGAATACGGATGTTGGCGAAGGTGCCGCGCATCATCACTTCGTGGTTGCCGCGCCGCGAACCATAGGAGTTGAAGTCCCGTGGCTCCACGCCCTTCTCGCGCAGGTAGCGCCCGGCCGGGCTGTCGGCCTTGATGTTGCCGGCTGGCGAGATATGGTCGGTGGTCACCGAATCGCCCAACAGGGCGAGGATGCGCGCACCCTGGATGTCGCGGACTTCCGGCGGCGGGCCGCCGATGTCGTCGAAGAACGGCGGGTGCTGGATATAGGTGGAGTCGTCCTGCCAGGCATAGGTGGCGGCCTTGGGCACTGCGATGGCCTGCCACTGGGCGTCGCCGGCGAACACTTCGGCATACTCCTTGTGGAACATGCGGGTGTCGACATTGGCGACCGCCTCGGCGATCTCCCGCTGGCTGGGCCAGATATCGCGCAGGTACACGGGCTGGCCGTCCTTGCCGGTGCCCAGGGCGTCCTGGGTCAGGTCCACGCGCACGCTGCCGGCCAGCGCGTAGGCGACCACCAGGGGCGGCGAGGCCAGCCAGTTGGTCTTGACCAGCGGATGCACGCGTCCCTCGAAGTTGCGGTTGCCCGATAGCACCGAGGCGACAGTCAGGTCGGCGCTGCCGATGGCTTTTTCTATGGCATCGTCCAGCGGCCCGGAGTTGCCGATGCAGGTGGTGCAGCCATAACCGACCAGGTCGAAGCCAAGTTGGTCGAGGTAGGGCGTCAGGCCTGCGGCCTTGAAGTAGTCGGTAACCACTTTCGATCCGGGTGCCAGGGAGCTCTTGACCCAAGGTTTGCGCTGCAGGCCCTTCTCCACGGCCTTCTTCGCCACCAGGCCGGCAGCCATCATCACGCTGGGGTTGGAGGTGTTGGTGCAGGAGGTGATGGCGGCGATCACCACGGCGCCGTCGCGCAGGGTGTGGGTCTGGCCGCCATGGGCGTAGTCGATTTCGCCGGCCTGGTCAGCGTTGCCCACTGCCACGCCACCGCCGCCTTCGCTTTCCAGGCGGCCGACCTCCCTGGCCAGGGGCTTGGGTTGCAGTTCGATGAAGTGGTCGAAGGCCTGGCTGACCTGGCCCAGTGCCACCCGGTCCTGCGGGCGCTTGGGCCCGGCCAGGCTGGCTTCCACTTCATGCATGTCCAGGGCGAGGGTGTCGGTGAACAGGGGTTCCTGGCCAGGCAGGCGCCACAACCCCTGTACCTTGCAATAGGCCTCGACCAGTTGCACGGTCGCCTCCGGGCGCCCGGACAGGCGCAGGTAGTCCAGGGTCACCTGGTCGACCGGGAAGAACCCACAGGTGGCGCCATACTCCGGGGCCATGTTGGCGATGGTGGCGCGGTCCGCCAGTGGCAGGTCGGCCAGGCCATCGCCGTAGAACTCGACGAACTTGCCCACCACCCCCTTCTTGCGCAGCATCTGCGTGACCGTGAGCACCAGGTCGGTGGCGGTGATGCCTTCGCGCAGCTTGCCGGTCAGCTTGAAACCGATCACCTCGGGGATCAGCATCGATACCGGCTGACCAAGCATGGCCGCCTCGGCCTCGATGCCGCCCACGCCCCAGCCGAGCACGCCCAGGCCGTTGATCATGGTGGTGTGCGAGTCGGTACCGACCAACGTATCGGGGAAGGCGTAGGTGCGCCCGTCTTGCTCGTTGGTCCAGACTGTGCGGCCCAGGTATTCCAGGTTGACCTGGTGGCAGATGCCGGTGCCCGGCGGCACCACGCGGAAGTTGGCGAAGGCGCTCTGGCCCCAGCGCAGGAAGGCGTAGCGCTCGCCGTTGCGCTGCATCTCGATGTCGACGTTCTGGGCGAAGGCGCTGGGGCTGGCATAACGGTCGACCATCACCGAGTGGTCGATCACCAGGTCCACCGGCGACAGCGGGTTGATGCGCTGCGGGTCGCCACCGGCCTTGGCCATGGCGGCGCGCATGGCGGCCAGGTCGACCACTGCGGGCACGCCGGTGAAGTCCTGCATCAATACCCGCGCCGGGCGGTACTGGATCTCGCGATCCGAGCGGCGCTCGGCCAGCCACTTGGCCAGGGCGCGCAGGTCGTCGCCGGTGACGGTCTTGCCATCTTCCCAGCGCAGCAGGTTTTCCAGCAGCACCTTCAGCGACATGGGCAGGCGCTGCAGGTCACCCAATTGGCGGGCGGCCTCGGCGAGGCTGAAATAGTGGTAGGCATGGCCGGCCACATCGAGGGTCTTGAGGGTTTTCAGGCTGTCGAGCGAGGGCATCTACAACTCCTTGTGCTCCGGTGCCCGGCAGATGCAGGTCGCTCGCCGGTGTCACCGCTCTGGATCGGTCCGCACGGCACGGACCTGGCTGAACAGTCAGGTTAGACCCGTTTGCCGGGCCTGCCCCTTTTCTGGACCGATGGGGCATGTCGTCGGTTCCGATCTTCCTTTATCATTCGCCGCCCTGGCGCCGCCTGCGCCAGCGATGTGGAGTGAGAAATGAATACCCTGTTCATGCATTGCCGGCCCGGCTTCGAGGGCGAGGTCTGCGCCGAAATCAGCGAACACGCCGCCCAGCTTGGCGTGGCCGGCTATGCCAAGGGCAAGCCGCAGAGTGCTTGCGCCGAGTTCGTCTGCACCGAGCCCGACGGCGCGCAACGGTTGATGCATGAGCTGCGCTTTGCCCTGCTGATCTTCCCACGCCAGTGGGCGAGGGGGGCTTTCGTCGAGCTCCCGGAGACAGACCGCATCAGCGTGCTGCTGGAACACCTCGCCGAGCTGCCGGTGTGCGGCAGTCTGTGGCTGGAAGTGCTCGACAGCAACGAAGGCAAGGAACTGTCGACCTTCTGCCGCAAGTTCGAGGTGCCTCTGCGCAAGGCGCTGGAGAAGGCCGGCAGGCTGGTCGACGATGCCCGACGCCCGCGTCTGTTGCTGACGTTCATCAGCGGTCGGCGTGTGTTCCTGGGCTTGGCCGAGGCGGACAATTCGTCCCTGTGGCCGATGGGCATCCCACGGCTGAAGTTCCCCCGCGAGGCCCCCAGCCGCTCGACCCTCAAGCTCGAGGAGGCCTGGCATCAATTCATCCCGCGCGAGCAGTGGGACCAGCGCCTGAACGACGACATGACCGGTGTCGACCTGGGGGCCTCGCCAGGCGGTTGGACCTACCAGCTGGTCAAGCGCGGCATGCTGGTGACCGCCATCGACAACGGCCCGATGGCCGAGAGCCTGATGGACACTGGGCTGGTGACGCACCTGATGGCCGACGGTTTCACCTGGAAGCCGAAGCAGACGGTGGACTGGATGGTCTGCGACATTGTCGAGAAGCCCGCGCGCACTGCGTCGCTGATCGAGACCTGGCTGGGCGAGGGGTTGTGTCGTGAGGCGGTGGTCAACCTCAAGCTGCCGATGAAGCAACGCCATGCCGAAGTGCGCAAGTTGCTCGACCGTATCGAGGCCGGGTTCAAGGCGCGCAAGGTCAAGGTGTCGATCGCCTGCAAGCAGCTTTACCACGACCGTGAGGAAGTGACCTGCCACCTGCGTCGGCTGGACCTCAAGCCGCGCTGAGCCAGGGCCCTCTGTGTAGGAGCGGCTTCAGCCGCGATCACCCGCGAAGCGGGTGGCAGACAACGCGTCGCCTGCATCGCGGCTGAAGCCGCTCCTACAACGATCGTGAGGTCGTGCCAAATCCATGAGAGCCCTTGGAGTCCATCCGGCGATGCGCCACAATGCCTTTCATTTAGCGGAGCCCCCAATGACCGACCTGACCCACGACGCGACCCTCGACGCCACCGGCCTCAGCTGCCCGGAGCCGGTGATGATGCTGCACAAGCATGTGCGCGAACTGGCGGCCGGCGGCGTGCTCAAGGTGATTGCCACCGACCCGTCGACCCGCCGCGACATTCCCAAGTTCTGTGTCTTCCTCGGCCACGAGCTGCTCGGTCAGCAGGAAGAGGCCGGCACCTACCTGTACTGGATCCGCAAGAAGGCCGACTGAGCCCCGCGCGATCGCGCTACACTGCGCTCCCCTGACAGGAGAGCGCCATGCTGATAGTTGCCGACGAGAATATCCCGCTGCTCGATGCCTTCTTCGCCGGGTTCGGCGAGATCCGCCGTTATCCTGGGCGTGCCATCGATGCCGCCAGCGTCAAGGACGCCGACGTGCTGCTGGTGCGCTCGGTGACCCGTGTCGACCGGCAACTGCTCGAAGGCAGCAAGGTGCGCTTCGTCGGCACCTGCACCATCGGCACCGATCACCTGGACCTCGACTACTTTGCCAACGCCGGCATCCAGTGGAGCAGTGCCCCGGGATGCAACGCCCGCGGTGTGGTCGACTACGTACTCGGCAGCCTGCTGACCCTGGCCGAACTCGAGGGTGTCGACCTGAACACGCGCGTCTATGGCGTGGTGGGCGCGGGCGAGGTGGGGGGGCGCCTGGTGCGGGTGCTGCATGGCCTGGGCTGGAAGGTGCTGGTCTGCGACCCGGTACGTGAGGCCAGTGAAACGGGCGAATTCGTAAGCCTGGAGACGATCCTTGCGCAGTGCGACGTGATCAGCCTGCATACGCCGCTGCAGCGCGGTGGCGAACATCCGACCTGGCATCTGCTCGACCCGCAAAGGTTGGCAAGCCTGCGCCCCGGTGCCTGGCTGATCAACGCCAGCCGTGGCCCTGTGGTGGACAACGTGGCCCTGCGCGACCTGCTGCTCGACCGCGAGGACGTGCATGCGGTGCTCGATGTCTGGGAAGGCGAGCCGCAGGTGGACCTGCAGCTGGCCGACCTGTGCACCCTGGCTACCCCGCACATCGCCGGCTACAGCCTGGATGGCAAGCAGCGTGGCACGGCGCAGATCTACCAGGCGTTCTGCCGCTGGCGCGGTGAGCCCGAGCAGGTGCGCCTGGCCGACCTGCTGCCGGCACATTCGCTGGCGCGCATCGAACTGGATGCCAACGCAGACCCGGCCTGGGCGCTGGCCACCCTGTGCCGAGCGGTGTACGACCCGCGCCGCGACGATGCCGATTTGCGCCGCAGCCTGAGCGATGACGTGGTTGAACAGCGTGCGGCATTCGACCTGCTGCGCAAGCATTATCCGGTGCGACGGGAGATCGAAGGGCTGGCGGTAGGCTTGCGCGGTGAGGCACCACAACTGGCGCAGATGGTCAGTGCACTGGGGGCGGAGCTGGTAGGCGTAGCGTGTCGCCTGTAGGAGCGGCTTCAGCCGCGAAGCAAGCGACGCGGTAATAGGCACCGGCTGCGCCGGTGTTCGTGGCTGAAGTCGCTCCTGCAGGAGGGGGTGCACACGACACGAAACCCAACAAAAACCCGGCGCATGCGCCGGGTTGCAGTGAATGCTTGTTCTGGCTTTCAGCCCTTGCGGACTTTCTCGACCCGGCTTTGTTCAAGATCCTTGCACGCTTTCTGGATCATCTGCTCGGTAATCGGTATTTCGCGGCCCTGGGCATCGATGACCGAACCGCACACCTGGCGTTGTGACGGTTTCTGCGCCTTCGGGGTCTCGTTGCTGTGCTGCAAGCTCATGTCCTGTCTCCTCTTCAGGTTCAAGCTCAGGATACTGTCCGTGCCGTGAAAAACCTGTGACAGTTCCTTGGATATCACGGCCAGGACAGTCCAACAGAAACCACGGCGAAGCTCCAGTGACACGTTAGAACGAATCCATCTAGGGACTGACCAGTAGCCGTTTCACCTGCCTTTGATGCGATGCCAGCGGTTTCCAGGCGTTCCCGCCAGGCGGACGAGTGGTAGTCTTTGCGCTCACCTGTGCCGAATGACGTTCGCCATGCCTGAACCGATCTCCTCCCGCCAACGCCGTGCCCTGCACCTGGGTTGGCACTTCATCCGCCCTTACCGTCGCCAGGCCCTGCTGGCCTTGCTGGCGTTGGTGGTCACTGCCGGGATCACCTTGTCGATGGGGCAGGGCATTCGCTTGCTGGTCGACCAGGGCTTCATGACCCGCTCGCCCCACCAGCTCAACCAGACCATCGGTTTGTTCCTGCTGCTGGTGATGGCGCTGGCGGTCGGCACCTTCGCCCGCTTCTACCTGGTGTCCTGGATCGGCGAGCGCTGCGTCGCCGATATCCGTCGGGCAGTGTTCGATCACCTGGTCGCTCTGCACCCCGGGTTCTTCGAGGACAACCGCAGTTCGGAGATCCAGTCACGGTTGACCGCCGACACCACACTGCTGCAGTCGGTGATCGGCTCGTCCCTTTCGATGTTCCTGCGTAACGCCCTGATGGTCATCGGCGGTGTGCTGTTGCTGTTCGTCACCAACCCCAAGCTCACCAGCATCGTGGTCCTGGCCCTGCCGCTGGTGCTGGCGCCGATCCTGCTGTTCGGCCGGCGGGTGCGCAGCCTGTCGCGCCAGAGCCAGGACCGGGTTGCCGATGTCGGCAGTTATGTCGCCGAAACCCTGGGCCAGATCAAGACGGTGCAGGCCTACAACCATGAGGCGCGTGACCGTGCCTTGTTCGCCGAGACCGTTGAGGCGGCGTTTGAGGTGGCACGACGGCGGATCGTCCAGCGCGCCTGGCTGATCACCCTGGTGATCGTACTGGTGCTCGGCGCGGTGGGGGTGATGCTGTGGGTGGGTGGCATGGATGTGATCGCCGGGCGGATCTCCGGCGGTGAACTGGCTGCATTCGTGTTCTATAGCCTGATCGTCGGCAGCGCCTTCGGCACCTTGAGCGAGGTGATTGGTGAGTTGCAACGGGCGGCGGGCGCTGCCGAGCGCATTGCCGAGCTGTTGGCCGCGCAGAGTGCGATTCTGCCGCCGGCCGAGCCGGATGGACTGCCGGGTGGGCGTGCCCGTGGTGCCATCGAACTGCACGAGGTGCGTTTCGCTTACCCATCACGCCCCACGGTGGCCGCCGTGGATGGCCTGAGCCTGCTGGTTCAACCCGGGCAGACCGTGGCCTTGGTAGGGCCTTCGGGTGCCGGCAAGTCGACCCTGTTCGACCTGCTGCTGCGCTTCTACGACCCACAGTCCGGCAGCATCCTGCTCGACGGACTGCCGATCAGCGCACTGCCACCCGCCGAGCTGCGGGCCCAGTTCGCCCTGGTGGCCCAGCAGCCCGCGCTGTTCCGTGGCACCGTGGAGGCCAATATCCGTTACGGTCGTCCCGAAGCCAGCTTCGCCGACGTCGAAGCTGCGGCACGCAGTGCCCATGCCCACGAATTCATCGTGCAACTGCCCCAAGGCTACCAGACACCGCTGGGCGAGGGCGGTGGTGGCCTGTCCGGTGGGCAGCGGCAACGCCTGGCGATTGCCCGGGCATTGCTGGTGAATGCACCGGTCCTGCTGTTGGATGAAGCTACCAGTGCCCTTGATGCGCAAAGCGAACATTTGATCCAGCAGGCACTGCCACGACTGATGGTCGGGCGCACCACGCTGGTCATTGCCCATCGCCTGGCCACGGTGCAATATGCCGACCGTATCGCGGTGATCGACAAGGGCCGTCTGGTCGCCTTCGGTACACACCGGCAATTGCTCGAAGACAGCCCGCTGTATGCCCGGCTGGCGGCGCTGCAATTCAGTGGTCGGTGAGTTTGTCGCGAATTTGTAACATTTCTGTAGCAATTGCCTGAGACTATCTGGATCAGCTGTTGCGTAAGTGCTCGACCTGGCTGCTATCGACCGATGGCGGCTTTTTTTTGGCCCGAGAACGAGGACAAGGATGTCTCTGCCGGCAGCGCTCGCGTGTGCCGTTTCCCTACTTCCTTGTTCCGAGATCCGCAATGTTGCGTAAATCCCTCAGAGTGCAAATTCTCTCCCTGCTTGGCGGCAGCCTGGTGGCGATCCTGCTGATCGCGCTGGTGTGCTTCCAGTTCCTGTCCTCCAGCGTGCGTGGCTACGCCGAGCTGGTCGACGGGCCGTTGCGTGCCTCGCAACTGATCGACGAGGCCAACCTGCAGTTCAAGATCCAGGTGCAGGAGTGGAAGAACGTGCTGTTGCGCGGCCGCCAGCCGGCGGAGCTGGACAAGTACTGGCAGCAGTTCCAGGCGCGCGAGCAGCAGGTGCAGCAATTGCTGGGGCAACTGATCGCCAATGGCGATCCGGCGCTCAAGGGGCGCCTGGAGCAGCTCAAGGACAGCCATCGCCAGTTGGGCGCGGCTTACGAACAAGGGCGCCAGGCCTTCCTCGCCGCCGGCGGCGACCCCGTGGCGGGCGATCTGGCAGTCAAGGGCGTGGACCGCGCCACCAGTGACCAGATGAGCGCGCTGGTCGAGCAGCTGCGGGCCGATGCCGGTAGTCGCGCGGGCGCCATCAGCGCCAGCGCCGAGCGCACCGTGTGGCTGGGTGTGCTGGTGATGCTGGCCTCGGCGGTGCTGGTGGGGCTGTTCAGCCTGTGGCTGGTCAACCGCAGCCTGGTCGAGCCGATCCGCCAGCTCATCGACTACGTCGCCCAGCTCAGCCAGGGCCGTTTCGGCGCCCGGGTGCAAAGCAACCGCGAAGACGAACTGGGGCGGCTGGCACTGGCGGCCAACACCTTGCGTGATTTCCTCGCCGACACTGTCGGCCGGCTCAAGGGCAACGCCGAAGAGCTGGAGAGCGCCAGCGGCCGGCTGCGCAGTATTGCCGGTGACATGGCCCACGGTACCCAGGACCAGTTCCAGCGCACCGACCAGGTTGCCACCGCCATGCACGAAATGTCCGCCACGGCCCAGGAAGTGGCCCGCCATGCCGCTGAAGCGGCGCGTGCGGCGGATGATGCCGACCACAGCGCCCAGGCGGGTGATCGGGTGATGCAGCAGACCATCGATATCATTGCCCTGGTCAACCGCGAGATTGCCGGCACGGCTGCGGTGATTCGCCATCTGGAGAATGACAGCACGCGCATCGGCAAGGTGCTCGAGGTGATCCGTGGCATTGCCGAGCAGACCAACCTGCTGGCGCTCAATGCCGCCATCGAGGCCGCCCGCGCCGGCGAGGCCGGGCGTGGTTTCGCGGTGGTTGCCGACGAAGTGCGCAGCCTGGCCCAACGCACCGCGGCGTCGATCGCCGAGATCCACCAGATCATCGAAGCGGTGCAGTCCGGCGCGGTGGAGGCGGTCAAGGCCATTGAAAGCGGCCAGCAGCGCAGCGAGGAGGGTGCCGAGCAGGTGCAGCAGGCCGGGCAGATGCTGCAGCGCATCACCACGGCGGTGGAAGCGATCCGCGACATGAACCGGCAGATCGCCACGGCCGCCGAAGAGCAGACCAGCGTCGCCGAGGACATTTCCCGCAACCTGGTCGAGATCACCCGTATCGCCACCGCCAACCAGGAGGCGGTGCAGCACACCGAGCAGGCCGGGCAGCACCTGCATGGTTTGTCGGGGCAACTGGGTGAAGTGACCGCGCGCCTGACCCGCTGACTCCACTAACCCCTGTAGGAGCCAGCCTTGCTGGCGAACCGGCGATCGACATGACGTCGGTGCCGCCCTGGTTCGCCAGCAAGGCTGGCTCCTACAGGAGTGGGGAATCCGCCAGATACTCAGGTATGTGGCGGATTGTCGCCATCATTCGGGCCTGTGCGCGGCCCTCCTGCCGCGTGGATACTGGCCCCGCCACACCTGGCACACTCCCTGCTTTACGGCGCCCCGGGCCACGGCCCAGGCGATCGTGCCCCGATCCCGCAAGACTCCTGCGAACCAGAACAACAACATCCGGGCGTGCACACCGGGGGCAACGACTGCCAGTCCTTCACTTCAATTGGATTGAGCTAATGAAAAAACTCCTGCTGACGCTCCTGTGCCTGAGCGTCATCGGCTGCTCCAAGCCCTCGGAGCCGGAAAAGACCGTCGATGTCCTGCTGATAGGCGGCGGCATCATGAGCGCGAGCCTGGGGACCTACCTGACCGAGCTGGAACCGAACTGGACCGTCGACGTCTACGAGCGCATGGACCAGGTCGCCGAGGAAAGCTCCAACGCCTGGAACAACGCCGGCACCGGGCATTCGGCCTTCTGCGAGCTGAACTACACCAGTGTCGGTGCCGACGGCGGCATCGACATCAGCAAGGCGGTCAACGTCAACGAACAGTTCGAGGTGTCCAAGCAGTTCTGGGCCTACCAGGTCGAACAGGGCGTGCTGAACAACCCGCGCGCGTTCATCAACAACGTGCCGCACATGAGCTTCGTCTGGGGTGACGAGAATGTCGCCTTCCTGCACAAGCGCGTCGAGGCCCTGCGCCACAGTTCGCTGTTCCGTGGCATGGAGATCTCCGAGGACCACGAGCAGATCCGCAAGTGGGTGCCGCTGGTGATGGAAGGGCGTGATCCAGGGCAGAAGGTTGCCGCCACCCACATGGCGATCGGCACCGACGTGAATTTCGGCGAGATCACCCGCCAGCTCTTTGCGTCGATGACCCGCAACCCCAATGTCAAACTGCACCTGGGCCATGAAGTGCGGGATATCGCGCGCAACCAGGACGGTACCTGGAACGTGGTGGTGGCGGACCTTGCCAACGGCGGCAAGCAGACTGCAGTCAAGGCCAAGTTCGTCTTCATCGGTGCCGGTGGCGGCGCGCTCAAGCTGCTGCAGCAGTCCGGCATCCCGGAAGCCGAGGGCTACGCCGGCTTCCCGGTGGGTGGCCAGTTCCTGATGACCGACAACCCGGACCTGGTTGCCCGTCACAAGGCCAAGCTCTACGGCAAGGCTTCGGTCGGCGCGCCACCGATGTCGGTGCCGCACCTCGATACCCGGGTGATCGATGGCAAGGAGGTGCTGCTGTTCGGCCCGTTCGCGACCTTCTCCACCAAGTACCTGAAGAACGGCTCGCTGCTGGACATGTTCGCCTCGCTGAACAGCCACAACATCAGCCCGATGATGCATGCCGGCATCGACAACATCGACCTGAGCACCTACCTGATGGGCCAGCTGATGCTCAGCTTCGATGACCGCATGGCGGCGCTGCGCGAGTACTTCCCCAACGCCAAGAACGAAGACTGGAAACTGCTCCAGGCGGGGCAGCGCGTCCAGGTGATCAAGAAGGACCCTGAGCACGGCGGCGTGCTGCAGTTCGGTACCGAAGTGGTGGCCGCCCAGGATGGCAGCATTGCCGCGTTGCTGGGGGCCTCGCCAGGTGCCTCGACCGCCGCGCCGATCATGCTGAGCGTGCTGGAGAAGACCTTCAAGGATCAGATCAAGACCCCAGAGTGGCAGGCGAAGCTCAAAGAGATCGTGCCGACCTATGGGCGCAAGCTCAACAACGACCTCGAGCTGACCAACAAGACCCGCGAGTGGAGCAGTGCGCGCCTTCAACTGCTGTACGTGCCGGTATTGCCGGACACGGCCCTCTGACATGTTGTAGGAGCCGGCTTGCCGGCGAACCGGGCACAACCCTGTTCGCCGGCAAGCCGGCTCCTACGAAATCGTGTTTTTGTGCAGGCAACAAAAAACCCGCTCGAGGCGGGTTTTTTGACGGGATTTGGTCGGAGAGACAGGATTCGAACCTGCGGCCTTCTCGTCCCGAACGAGACGCGCTACCTGGCTGCGCTACACTCCGATGGCCAAAATCCTACTGCATCGTTTTTTGTCACGCAACCCCTTGTTGCAAAAAGGGGTTGTGTGAAAAAGCCGCGCCGGTCACAGGTCCTTTACGGTACGGACCTGGTCCTTGTTGATGCGGGTGCGTTTGCCATCGAGCTGTTCGAACTCGTAGAAGCCGGAGTCTTCATCGTAGCTGGGGGTGTCCACCGCCTGGATCTCGCGGCCGTCGTTCAGGGTGATGACGGTGGGCGAGGAGCAGCCGGCAAGGGCGCCGAGGCCCAGGGCGAGCAGGAAGGCGGGAAGGGTCCGTTGGATCATCGTGTTTCTCCAGTGCGAGGGTGCTAGATGACATTGAGACGCAGGGCGTCCACGCAAGTTCCTTGAAAAGTGCAGCATAGCGCCATCGCGCCGGGATTGACCAAGAACAACGGCGGGGCTGGCGTGTGATATAACAGCGCACATCCCTGTTCCCTGCGACGTACCCTCATGAAAGCCAAGGCAGATACCCCTTTCGTGCCGCTGAACATTGCCGTGCTGACGGTCAGCGACACCCGTACCTTCGATACTGATACCTCCGGCCAGCTGTTCGTCGACCGCCTCACTGCGGCTGGCCACCAGCTCGCCGCGCGCGTGCTGCTCAAGGACGATCTGTACAAGATCCGCGCCCAGGTCGCCACCTGGATCGCCGACGAGCAGGTCCAGGTGGTACTGATCACCGGTGGCACCGGGTTTACCGGCCGTGACAGCACGCCGGAAGCCGTGGCCTGTCTGCTGGACAAGCAGGTGGAAGGTTTCGGCGAGCTGTTCCGGCAGATCTCGGTGGCCGATATCGGCACCTCCACCATCCAATCCCGTGCGCTGGCGGGCCTGGCCAACGGCACTCTGGTGTGCTGCCTGCCGGGCTCCACCAATGCGGTGCGCACCGGTTGGGACGGCATCCTGGCCGAGCAGCTCGACGCGCGTCATCGGCCGTGCAACTTCGTGCCTCACCTGAAGCAGGCAGCGGCCTGCGACAGCCGTGGCTGAGGCCGTGCAGGCCCGGCCACTGATGCCGGTGGAGGAGGCGCTGGAGCGTTTGCTGGCATTGGCCGAGGCTGCGCCGATCCAGCAAACCGAAACGGTCGAGCTCGCAGTGGCCGAAGGCCGGGTGCTGGCCCAGGAACTGGTGGCTGGGCTGGACCTGCCGCCCTGGCCGAACAGCGCCATGGACGGTTATGCCCTGCGCCTCGCGGACTGGCAGGGCGAGCCGCTGCCGGTCAGCCAGCGGATCTTCGCCGGCCATGCGCCGGCGCCGCTGCAGCCAGGTACCTGTGCACGCATCTTTACGGGAGCGCCGCTGCCCGAGGGGGCCGACTGCGTCGAGATGCAGGAAAACACCGAGGTGCTCGGCGATGGTCGGGTGCGTTTTCTCGAGTCGCTGGTCCTTGAGCAGAATGTGCGCCCCAGGGGGCAGGAAACCCGTGCCGGCGAGCAGGTGATGAGCGCCGGTACCCGGTTGGGGCCGATCCAGTTGGGGTTGGCCGCCACCCTCGGTTTTGCCCGGCTCGAAGTGGTGCGTCGCCCACGGGTGGCTGTGTTGTCGACGGGTGATGAACTGGTCGAGCCTGGCCTGCCGCTGGGGCCGGGGCAGATCTACAACAGCAACCGCAGGCTGCTGGTCAGCTGGTTGCAGCGCCTGGGCTGTGAAGTGGTGGATGCGGGCATCCTTGCCGATGACCTGGCGCTCACCCGTCAGTGCCTGGCTGGCCTGGGTGATGTCGACCTGATCCTTTCCACCGGTGGCGTCTCGGTCGGGGAGGCCGACTACCTGGGCATGGCCCTGCGCGAGGCCGGTGAGCTGGCGTTGTGGAAGCTGGCGATCAAACCGGGCAAGCCGCTCACCTTCGGGCATTACCAGGGCGTTCCGGTCATCGGCTTGCCGGGCAATCCGGCGTCGACCCTGGTCACCTTCGGCCTGCTGACCCGCCCTTACTTGCTGCGCCGCCAGGGTGTGGTTGATGTCGCGCCGCTGCGCTTCAGCGTGCCGGCCGGTTTCGACTGGCCTCAGGCGGGCACTCGCCGGGAATACCTGCGGGCGCGTATCGAGGATGGCCGCGTGCGCATCTACAAGAACCAGAGTTCAGGCGTGCTGCGCAGTGCCGCCTGGGCCGAGGGCGTGGTGGAAGTCCGCGAGGGCAGCACGCCGCGCCAAGGGGATCCCGTGCCTTTCATTCCCTTCAGCGAGTTGCTGGGCTAGCCCCGCCGAGGGCTGTCGCGCCGGCTGTGGCCTGCTGGGTCAGGCGCATGTGCACGTTTTCCAGTTGCTGCGCGGCGACGCTCCAGTCATGGCGCTGGCGGGTGAAATGACGACCCGCCTCGCCCAACTGAGACATGCGCCAGGGTTGATTGAGCAGTTGGGTGACCAGCAGTGCCAGTTGGCCGCTGTCGTCGCTGCCCAGGTAGTGTTCGCCATTGTTGACCGCCAACCCTGACACACCGCTGCTGGTGGTGATCACCGGCAGGCCGGCGGCCATGGCTTCGAGAATCTTCACCTTGGAGCCGCCCGCATGGCGCAGCGGCGCGAAGAACAGTGCCGAGCGCCGTTGCAGCTCGCGCAGGTCGGGTCGGTAGCCGACCCATTCGATGCGCGGGTCGTTCCAGTGCAGTTTCCAGCTGGCGGGCAAGGCGTGCCCGGCGATGGCCAGGCGTACCGCCGGGTTGCTCAGCCAGACCTGGGGCAGGATCTCCTCCAGCGCCCATTCGATCGCTTCGAGGTTGGCGCCGTATTCGAAATTACCGACGAACAACAGGCGTTGGCTGTGCAGCGCCGGGCGAATGTCCTGGTAGTGGTCGCAGTCCACGCCGCTGACCACCACATTGACCGGACGCCCGCTGATCTGTCCGATCAGATTGGCATCGTGGGGGTTGACCGCCACCACCTCGCTGGGCTGGCGCAGCACACGTTGCTCCCAGCGCCGGTAGCGCCAGCGATCGAAAGCGTTGAGTGGGCGCAGCCACAGGGGCAGGCGGTCATGGCGGACAGCACCCATCACCGATTCGAGGGTGTGTTCGCTGAGCATGAACGGCAACCCACGCGCCTGCAGGGCCTTCTCGAAGGGTTGGAAGCTATAGCTGTGTTCGATCTGCACCACGTCCCAGGGTTCGTCCAGCAGTTGCTCGAATCGGTGGCGCAGGCAGGGGGCGAGGCCATTGATGATCGCCCGCATGGGGTAGTCGATGATGGGGGAGGCGAGCAGGTTGAGTGGGCTGTGCACGGGGCGTCTTGGCAGTACGATCAGGCGTTCCAGCCAGGGCTCCAGGGCCTCGCGCGCGGCCTCGCCCAGCGGGATTTTCGACTGCACCAGCAAGGTGATCCGGTGACCACGCTGCGCCAGTGCGCGCAGCAGGTGGTATTGCCGGGTCTTGCTGCCGCTGGTGGTGGGCCAGGGCAGGTAGGGCAGTGTCCAGAGTATGCGCATGGCCCCGATTCCTCGTTGATGGCCCTGGAAGAAAAAACGCGCCCGAGGGCAGTCAACCGAGAGCGGCTGCCGGGGCGCGTCCATAGATATCAGTAAAGCGCACGATGTCGTCTTCGCCCAGGTACTCGCCGCTTTGCACCTCGATCATCACCAGGTCGATGACGCCAGGATTAGTCAGGCGGTGGCTGCGGCCAGGCTTGATGAAGGTCGACTCGTTGGTGTCGAGCAGGAATTCGTCCTCGCCATTGGTCACGCAGGCCATGCCGCTGACCACGATCCAGTGCTCGCTACGGTGGTGGTGCATCTGCAGCGACAGCGATTCGCCCGGGCGCACCATGATGCGCTTGATCTTGAACCTTGGGCCTTCCTCGAGCACGGTGTACAGGCCCCAGGGGCGGTTCACCGAGCGGTGCAGGCGATAGGCGTCATGGCCCTTTTGCTTGAGTTGCTGGGCGATCACCTTGACCTCCTGGCTGCGTGCGGCGTCGGCGATCAGCAGGGCATCGGGGGTGTCGATGATGATCAGGTTGTCCAGGCCCACGGCGCCGACCAGCCGGCGGGGCGAATCGATGTAGCAGTTGCTGACGTCGTGCAGCACGGTCTCGCCGTTGCAGTGGTTGCCCTGGTCGTCGGCGGGGCGCAGTTCGCGCACGGCTTCCCAGCAACCGATATCGCTCCAGCCGATGTCGCAGGGCACCACGGCCACTTGGCTGGAGGGCTCCATCAGGGCGTGGTCGATCGAGATATCCGGCGCCTGTTCGAAACTGACCGGGTCGAGCTCCACCTGCCATTGGCCCGCACCTTCCTTGAACGGGCTCTGCCCCAGGCATTCGTCTACATGTTGCAGCACGTGCGGGGCATGTTGATGCAGCGCGTCCAGCAGGCTGCCCGCGCGCAGGCAGAACATGCCGGCGTTCCACAGGTGTCGGCCGCCTTGTACGTAGTTTTCGGCGGTGACGCTGTCGGGTTTCTCGACGAAGCGCGCGACTTGATAACCATCGTCATCGATGGCCTGGCCTCGCTCGATGTAGCCGAAACCGGTTTCGGCCCGGGTTGGTTGTAGCCCGAAAGTGGTCAACCAACCCTGCTCGGCCAACCTGCGTGCCTGCGCGACGGCGACCTCGAACGCCGCCTGGTCCTCGACCAGGTGATCGGCGGGCAGCACCAGCAGCAGGCTGTCCTCGCCATACAGGCGCGCGCACTGCACGGCAGCGGCGGCAATAGCTGGCGCCGTGTTGCGGCCGAACGGTTCGAGAATGAAGTCGAGGGCGAGCCGCTGTTGGTTGACCTGGCGGTATTCGTCCTGGGTGCGGAAGAACACCTCTCGGTTGGTTACCGTAAGCACGCGCTCCACGCCGGGCAGGCGGCTGGCGCGGTTGAACGTGTTCTGCAGCAGGCTGACGCCGTCTGGCAAGCGCATGAAGGGTTTGGGCATCGCCTCGCGGGAGACTGGCCACAATCGGGTGCCGGCGCCGCCGGCGATGATGCAGGGGATCAGTACGCTCATAGTCAAAGCCTCGAAATCAGGCGCTGAGGGACAGCGCGATGAATGAAACACGACCTGTCAGGCATCTGGCAGCAGAAAGTCAATTAAATGACTTTTATGAGCGGCATCATCCGTGAAGGCCAAATATTTGTCGGATGATGCACCCAATGCGCGAGGCTTTCAATGGCAATTGCAGGGCGCCTGATCGTTTTGCCGGCACCGAGGAGTCATTCTCGAATTGCAGCGGTCGAGATAACCACAGGCCTCTTCATGGAGCACGACGATGGGCGAACGCAAGGCAATGCTGATCTTGCATGGCAAGCAGGCCACCAACGACGAGGTGCGCGCCGCGGTCGGCGAGTTGCGCGAGCGTGGCTGGAGGCTGGACGTGCGCCTCACCTGGGAAGCCGGCGATGCCCGGCGCCTGGTGGATGAAGCACTGGAGCAAGGCTATGGTCGGTTGGTGGCCGGCGGTGGCGACGGCACCCTGCGCGATGTGGCTGAAGCCATGGGGCTTGCCCGTACCCAGGCCAGCCTGGCACTGCTGCCGCTTGGCACTGCCAATGACTTCGCCAGGGCCGCCGGGGTGCCGCTCGAGCCTGCCGCGGCCCTGGCCTTGCTGGAGGCGCCGGCACAGTGTATCGACCTGGGGCGGGTGGGGGGTCAGTTGTTCCTGAACATGGCGACCGGCGGATTTGGCAGCCAGGTCACGGCCAATACCTCCGAAGACCTGAAAAAGGTGCTTGGGGCCGCAGCCTACCTGTTCACGGGGCTGTCGCGCTTCAGTGAGTTGCAGGCGGCCTCGGTAACGCTGCAGGGGCCAGGGTTCCATTGGCAGGGAGCATTGCTGGCGCTGGGGATCGGCAATGGCCGGCAGGCGGGCGGCGGGCATGTGCTGTGCCCGGATGCCAAGGCCGATGACGGCCTGTTGGATATCGGCATTCTTCCCGCACCACAGGAAGTGGTCGGGGCCTTGCGCGGCTTGCTGGCGGGCGAGGAGTTGTTCGTGCGGGCGCGGCTTCCCTGGGTCGAAATCAAGTGCTCGCAGGGGTTGGATATCAACCTCGATGGCGAGCCGCTGCAGGCCGACAGCCTGCGCTTCGAGGCGCTGCCCAAGGCCTTGCGCCTGCATCTGCCCGCAGGCTCGCCATTGCTCAGTCGTCCAGGCTGATGATCCGCTCGCGCACGGCGAACAGCACGAGGCCTGCCACGTCGTAGATCTGCAGGCGCTTCATGATCTGCGAGCGGTGGGTCTCCACCGTCTTGATCGACAGCCCCAGGCCGCCGGCGATCTCCCGTGTGGACTTGCCGCGCACGATCAGGCGCAGGATTTCCAGCTGGCGCGCGGTCAGGTGCTGGCGGTAGTCGTTGCCACTTTGTGCGCGTATCAGGGCCTGGTTGATTACGGTGTGGGCGATCGCCGGGCTGAGGTAGCGCTCGTCATTACGCAGCGCCGTCAGGGCCTGCTCCAACTCGCTGCCAGTGGTGTCCTTGAGCAGGTAGCCATGGGCGCCACTCTCAAGCGCGCGCATGATCAGATCCGGGTCGGTGTGCATCGACAGGATCAGGACCTTGCAGGTGCAACCGTTTGCGCGCAGTTGCGTAAGTGCATCGAGCCCGCTGGTCGAGCGCATGGAAATGTCGAGCAGGACGATATCGGGGTTCAGGCGCAGTACATGGTCGAGGAGCTGGTTGCCATCCTCGGCCTCGCCGATCACGGCATATCCGGGGATATCCGATACCAGCGAGCGGACGCCAGCTCGAATCAGGGAGTGGTCGTCCACCAGAAGCAATCTACAGGTCATTGACGGTGGGGGTCCTGGCACGTTCCTGGCTGCGGGGCGGCCATGGGAACAGGGCGTTGATCTGGGTGCCCTCGTCGGGCCGGCTGGAAATAGTCAGGCTGCCCTGCAGCGCGGTTGCGCGCTCGAGCATCCCGGCCATGCCGCGCTGCCCGGCTTCGGCGGGGTCTGGCGCAGGCACGAAGCCGCGACCGTCGTCCTGGATGGTCAGGGCGAGTCCGGCTGACGTGCGTTGCAGGCGAATGATCAGGTTGCGGGCGTTGGCGTGGCGCAGAATGTTGGTCACGGCTTCTTGTGTAATGCGGAAGGCCGCCATTGCCACGTCTTCACTGATGCCGCCCAGGCGCTGATTGCACTCAAGGCTCCAGTGCACGTCGCAGTTTTCCAGGGTGCGCAGCAGATGGGCGCGCAGGCTGGCCTCAAGTCCCAGGCTGGCCAGTTGCCGGGGGTTGAGAATGGCGGAAACGTCGCGCACGTTGCTCAGCGTATGGTCCAAGGTGCTACGCAAGGTGCCGCAGTGAGCTTGCAGCTCGGCCGGCACGCGGCGGTGAAGCCAGTCGACTTGAAGTTTGGCGGCGGTCAGCAGTTGGCCGATGTCGTCGTGCAGTTCACGGCTCAGGCGTTGCCGTTCGCTTTCCTGCACCTTGAGCATGCGGTCGGCCAGTTCGGCGGGGCGCAAACTGATGGAGCGTGCCCAGTGACGCAAATGCCAACCCACACCGATCATTGCCGCCAATTGCAGCAGCAGTAGTTCGGCCGACAGTGGCTGGCCACGGAGATAGCACAGCAGGTTCGCCATGAGCGAGACCACGCACAGCAGCGAAGTCGCCCATCGGAGCAGGACAGCTCTGGAGCGGCTACGCTGGAGGATCTTCAAGCGTGGAAGCATAGAGAGGGGAGCCACTGAATTATTGCTGTTGGTGGGCATTGCACAGGTCTGGCCAGAGGTTTGGCGTGCCGCTCTCAATCAAGCGCCGAGCACGCGTTCAATCGCCCATTATCCAAGGTGCGCATGTTCGAATGTGCGCATGTTAACACTTTGGTCGAGTTTGGTCGCGGGCGGTGCAACTGCTTGAAACCTCTGATTTTCTGGGCTGGCGCCGAGTGCGGGCATCGAAGGTGCAACTAGCATAGTGCCAGTACCGTTTGCTGCTTCTTTCCGTGAAGGCAACTAAGCGTGCGCCCTGCTAAAAACACTTGGGGGTACTCGTGAAACTTTTACAAGTTGGTTGTTGATGGCACCAAGTTGTCGCTCGTTCGGTACTTCAGTGTTCACAATCCGATGTGGCGCCGATGCCGTCACTACCGAATTCGTGCGTAGGTGGGTGGCTGCAGAAACGACCGACTTCCTGGCACGGTTCGCACAGTTGCGTGGCCGGCTGCCCCAATGAGGTGGCCAGTTCGGTGAGTAGCAGGTGCTGCTCTTGCATGTCCAGGCCCAACCGGCCTGTGCGTGGGTCGACCAGCTCCAGTTGCCACGCCAGCAGGGTCAGGCAGGCATCCAGTGCGGGCAGGGCTTCGCCGCGCAGGTGTCGTTGACTGCACGCTGGCGCGAGCAATTGTTGCAGGGTGCGGGTGTAGTGGGCGATTTCCAGCAAGCTGAGCGTGTCAGCTCGACGGGCCAGGAGGTCGAGCGTCTCCCCCAGGCATTGGCAGGCATCCGGGTCGTTGTCGATCAGCTCCAGGTGCTGCAGGCATTCCTGGGACTTCGTGAGCAGGTCCTGTGCATCCAGCAAAAAGTCCTGCAAGGCTGTGCTGTTCTGGGGCGTGCTGTCCATCATGACGCTCCAGCGTGCAGGGCCGGGGCAAGGGTTGGCCACACCGAGACGATCGCTAGCAAAAGCCTGACTCCGTTCATGCATTGAGAATGGCGTCACATTAATGGCTAATGGATATTGCGAACATCAGGTTGCACCCGATTGCCACTAGGGGTTTCCCTGATGTGGTTTCGGCTGGCTCGTTCGATGAGGGGGTAGCAGAGCGGCAGGTGTGGCAGCAGTAAAGCATGATGGTAAAGTGATATCAATCGCTCTGCGCAGCTTTTTCCACCGGGGGTCAAGCTACGCGAGTATCCGCCGATACAAGGTGGATGCAATCATTTTTCCCGACTCAAGCCAGGGGGTTGTCCACATGGCCGGCATTCTCGACACGGTAGACCAACGCACGCAACTGGTAGGTGAGAACCGCCTGGAAATCCTCATGTTCCGCCTGGCGGGTCGTCAGCTGTTCGCCATCAACGTGTTCAAGGTCCAGGAAGTGCTGCAACTGCCGAAGCTGACCCTGATGCCGCAGCGGCACTCCTTCGTCTGTGGCGTGGTCAATCTGCGTGGCCAGACCCTGCCAGTGATCGATCTTTCCCAGGCCATTGGCATGCGCCCGTTGCAGCCCAGCCCCGACAGCACCATCATCGTGACCGAGTACAACCGCTCGGTGCAGGCGTTCCTGGTGGGGGGGGTCGACCGTATCGTCAACATGAACTGGGAATCGATCATGCCGCCGCCGACCAGTGCCGGTCGTCAGCATTACCTCACCGCGATCACCAAGGTCGACGAGAAGCTGGTCGAAATCATCGACGTGGAAAAGGTGCTGGCCGAGATCGTCCCCTACAGCGCCAAGGTTTCCCGTGACAAATTGGACGATCCGGTGCTGGCACGCGCCCGCGGCCGCGAGGTGCTGCTGGTGGACGACTCCAGCGTGGCCCTGGCGCAGTTGCGCGACACCCTGTCGCAACTGGGCGTCAAGCTGCATGTGGCCAGCGATGGCCTCAAGGCCTTGCGCCTGCTCAAGGGGTGGGCCGACGCGGGCGAGAACGTTTGTGAAAAGCTGCTGATGATTTTCACCGACGCCGAAATGCCCGAGATGGACGGTTATCGCCTGACCACCGAGATCCGCAGCGACCCACGCCTGCGCGGCCTGTATGTGGTGCTGCACACCTCGTTGTCGGGCAGTTTCAACGAGTCCATGGTGAAGAAAGTCGGCTGTGACAACTTCCTCTCCAAGTTCCAGCCTGACCGGCTGGTGGATGTGGTGCGCCAGCGCTTGAGCATGGACAACGCCTCGGCCTGATGCCTGCACGCCTGCGCCGTCCGGTATAAGCTTGGCTTTTTCACGGGCGCAAGGCAGGCAAGGATGATTCTCAGTGCGTTGTATCGCTATCCGGTGAAGTCGGCGCAGGCGCAGAGCCTGCAGGTTTCACCCGTCGGCAACCTGGGGCTGGAGGGCGATCGGCGCTGGATGGTGGTCGAGGCGGAAAACGGCCGCTTCCTCACCCAGCGCGCCTGGCCGCGGCTTGGCCAGGTCAAGGCTCTTCACGCGGTGGATGGCGGGTTACGGCTCGAGACGGCCGGGCTTGCGCCGTTGCAGGTGGCGCGGCCAGCTGCCGATGACGCCTTGCGTGGCGTGACGATCTGGCGTGACACCTTGCGCGTGCCCGATGCCGGTGATGCCGCCGCCGCTTGGTTGAGCGAGGTGCTTGGCAAGCCGGTGCGCCTGGTGCATTGCCCCGAACAGCGGGCACGCTACCTGCCTAGCGGTTACGGCTTGAACAGCGACCGTGCAGCCTTTCCCGATGGTTTTCCCCTGTTGCTGATCGGCCAGGCTTCGCTCGATGAGCTGAGTCGGCGCGTCGGGCGGCCCATGGAAATGCTGCGTTTTCGGCCGAACCTTGTTGTCGAGGGTGCAGAGGCTTTCGCTGAAGATGGTTGGAAGCGTATCCGCATCGGCGACATGACCTTCCGTGTGCTCAAGCCCAGCGTGCGCTGCATCCTGACCACGCTGGACCCGGCTACCGGGGAGCGCAGCCCGGACCGCGAACCCTTGACCACTCTGAAGACTTTCCGCGAGCGGGAAGGGGATGTGCTGTTCGGCCAGAACCTGGCGGTGGACGACGAGGGTGAGCTAAAGGTGGGGATGAGCGTTCAGGTCATCGAGTAGGCCTGCGTCGTATCTGTAGGAGCGGCTTCAGCCGCGATGCGAACACCGCGGTGCCTGATACCCGCTTCGCAGGTGATCGCGGCTGACGCCGCTCCTACAGAGGTCTCGTCATGCCTGGTCACATATCGTCGAAATACCGCTCATGCCAATCCACCAGCGGCTGCGGTGAATTGAGCTTCTGCCCATAGATGACCGAATACGACAGCACGTTCTGCACGTACTGGCGCGTCTCGTCGAACGGAATCGACTCGACCCACACGTCGAAGCTCAAATGCTTGGCGCCCTTGAGCCACTGGCGTACCCGACCCGGGCCGGCGTTGTAGGCGGCCGAGGCCAACACGCGGTTGCCGTTGAACTGGCTGTGCACCTGGCTCAGGTAGGCGGCGCCGAGCTGGATGTTCTTGTCCGGGTTGAACACCTGGGCCGGCGACGCCAGTGGGATGCTGAACTTGCGCGCAGTCTCTTTGGCGGTAGCCGGCATCAGTTGCATCAGGCCGCTGGCGCCTACGCTGGAGCGGGCGTCCTCCATGAAGGCGCTCTCCTGGCGGGTGATGGCGAACACCCAGCTCGAATGCAGGCCGCGCACCTTCGCTTCGCGCACCAGGGTGTCGCGGTGGGCCATCGGGAAACGGATGTCCAGGTCATCCCAGTACTGGGCCTGGCTGATGGTGCGGATAGCCGGGAAGTACCAGCGCATCTCGTAGGCCAGACGGGCCTGGGCCACCATCTCGTCGCGGTTGAAGTGGCGGCTGACGTGGTACCACTCGCGGCGCCCCTCGACTACCTGGCCACGGGCGTGGAACTCCAGGGCACGGCGTACGCCGGGCGTGTTGCGGACCTTGTTGATCAGCTGTTGGCTGAGCACCAGCGGCTTGTTGTTCAGCTGGTAGGGTGTCTGCGCCCGGTCGGCGGCCAGGAAGCCATAGAAGTCGCGCTCGCGAGCCACGGTCTTGTACAGCAGCGGGATCTGCGGGTTGTTCGGTTGCGCCAGCTCCAGGCTGCGGGCCTGCCAGTATTTCCAGCGGTTGCTGCTGGCCAGGTCCTGGGGCAGGCGCTTGGTCAGCTCATAGGCATCTTCCCAGCGCCCCAGGCGCAACAACAGGCGCAGGCGCCATTCGCTGACGGTGTTGTCGCGCAGCTCGGGGTCGTAGCGGGTCATCAGGTCGAGTGCGCGCGGGTCGTAGCGGCGCGCGAGGGTCAGGCCGATTTCGCGGGCGATGGCGACTTTCTCATCGCGGGAGAAATGCATGCGCTGGGCGTAGTCGTCGAGCAGCGCCATGGCCTGGTCCGGATCCTGGCGGGCCAGGCGGCGCAGGCCGAGGCTGACCACGTCGGACATGGCCTCGTTGACGGGGGTGAAGCGCGACGGCTGGTTCAGCAGTTCAGGCTTTTGTGCCACATCGATCAGCAGCTTGCCTTGGGAGGTGAGGGTGGTGAGCGTCTTCGCCAGTTGGTTGGCCAGCCCATAGTTGCGCGCCTGGGCGGCGAGCTTCAAGCGTTGCCAGCGCTTGGCTTCGGTCAGTTGGCCTTCGGCGGCCCACATGCCGAACAGCGTGTCGCAGGTGGCTGGTTGCGACTTGCCGACGTTCCATAGCTTGTCGGCGGTGGCGAAGCCTTCCGCGCGCAGGCCGTGGGTCAGTTGGTACTGGCCGTTGAGGCAGTCCAGTTCGGTGAAGTTGAGCTTGGGGTCGTAGTACTTGACGAAGGTGTTCCACTCGCCGCGCTCGGCCAGCCAGCGCAACCAGCGCAGCTTCATCCAGTTGGCCTGGGGCAGGTCGCCGTGGGCGGCGAGGAAGCCTTCGATCTCCTCGTTGCTGGCGGTCTTCAGGCGGGCGGTAAGCTCGTCGTAGGTGAGGTAAGGCGTGAGCGGGTAGTCGCGCAGCGCCTGGGCATAGCGCAGGTAAGGGCCTTTGTCGCCCTTGGCCAGGGCGCGCTTGGCCTCGTCGTAGTACTGGCGCTGTTGGGTGATGTCGACGGCCTGTGCGGCACTCGCGGTAGTGGCGGCGAGCAGCAGGCAGGAAGCAAGTTGTAACAGGCGGCTGCGCATGATACGTCCGGGCAGTTGAACCATAAGAGAGTGACGGCGAAGCCAGCACTGTTGGGTATTACTGCCTAGCTTAGCCGTTTGCCGGCAGCGGGTGAAAGCACTGTGCTTGTATCGAGTTGTTATCCGACGTCGTGCCGCCAGCGGCGACTTGCCTGATGCCGCGAGGGGGCAAGTCAGGTAGAATGCGCGCCCGGTTTTTGGAGATGATCATGACCCTGCTCAAATTCAGCGATGTGTCCCTCGCCTTCGGCGCCATGCCGCTGTTGGACAAAGTGTCCTGGCAGATCGCCCGTGGCGAGCGGGTGTGCATCATCGGTCGCAATGGCACAGGCAAGTCGAGCATGCTGCGCCTGGTCAAGGGCGAGCAGAAGCCTGACGATGGCGAGATCTGGCGCGCCCCGGGCCTGAAGATCGGCGAGCTGCCGCAGGAGCTGCCGGTGGCCGACGAACGCAGTGTGTTCGATGTGGTCGCTGCCGGCCTGGACGGCGTCGGTGAACTGCTCGCCGAATACCATCACCTGAGCCAGAACATTCAGAGTGATGACGACCTCGACAAGCTGATGCACGTCCAGCATGAGCTGGAGGCGCGTGACGGTTGGCGCCTGCAGCAGGTGGTCGAAAGCACCCTGAGCCGCCTGCAGTTGCCCGCCGACAAGACCCTTGCCGAGCTGTCCGGTGGCTGGCGCCGTCGCGTGCTGCTGGCCCAGGCGCTGGTGTCCGAGCCCGACCTGCTGCTGCTCGACGAGCCAACCAACCACCTGGACATCGGTGCCATTGCCTGGCTCGAAGAGGCTTTGAGCGGTTTCAACGGCGCCGTGCTGTTCATCACCCACGACCGTTCGTTCCTGCAGAACCTGGCCACGCGTATTCTCGAACTGGATCGCGGCGGGCTGATCGACTGGAACGGCGACTACGCCAGCTTCCTGGTGCACAAGGAGGCCGAGCTGGCCGCCGAGGCGACTGCCAACGCGCTGTTCGACAAGCGCCTGGCCCAGGAAGAAGTGTGGATCCGCCAGGGCATCAAGGCTCGCCGCACCCGTAACGAAGGCCGCGTGCGTGCATTGAAGGCCCTGCGCGTGGAGCGCGGCGAGCGCCGTGAACGCCAGGGCAAGGCCAATATCCTGATCGAGGTAGCGGACAAGTCTGGCAAGCAAGTGATGGTATTGGAGGATGTCAGTTTCGCGCACAAGGATGGCCCGAAACTGGTCAAGGATTTCTCCATGGTGCTGCAGCGCGAGGACCGTATCGGCCTGCTCGGCGCCAACGGTACCGGCAAGACCACCCTGCTCAAGCTGATGCTGGGTGACCTGGAGCCGACGTCCGGCAAGGTCGAGCGCGGTACCAAGCTGGAAGTCGCCTACTTCGACCAGATGCGCCACCAGCTCGACCTGGAAAAGACCGTTATCGACAACCTGGCCGAAGGTCGCGATTTCATCGAGATCGATGGCCAGAACCGCCACGTGCTCAGCTACCTTGGCGACTTCCTGTTCAGCCCCCAGCGTGCCCGCACGCCGGTCAAGGCGCTGTCGGGGGGCGAGCGTGCGCGCCTGTTGCTGGCCAAGCTGTTCAGCAAGCCGGCCAACTTGCTGGTGTTGGACGAACCGACCAACGACCTGGACGTGGAAACCCTCGAGCTGCTCGAGGAAGTGCTGTCGAACTACAAGGGTACGGTGCTGATGGTCAGCCACGACCGTGCCTTCCTCGACAACGTGGTCACCAGCACCCTGGTATTCGAGGGTGAAGGGCGAGTGCGCGAGTACGTCGGTGGTTACGAGGACTGGATCCGCCAGGGTGGTTCGCCGAAGCTGCTGGGGGTGACCGAGAGCAAGGGCGGCAAGTCCGAGCTCAACAGCGCCGTGGTGGAAAAGCAAGTGGAGGAGCAGGCGCCTGCGCCGGCCGCCGCGCCAGCCGCCGATGCCAGCAAGAAGAAGCTCAGCTACAAGCTGCAGCGTGAGCTGGAAGCACTGCCTGGGCAGATCGATGCGGTAGAGCAGAAGATGGCCACGGTACAGCAAGAGATCAATGCTTCGGGCTTCTATCAGCGCCCGATCGGCGAGACTTCAGCGGTGCTGGCCAAGCTCGAGACGCTGCAGGGCGAGCTGGATACGCTGGTCGAACGTTGGGCTGAGCTCGAAGGCTGAGCTTGTTATCGGCCAGTTCGCCGGCAAGCCGGCTCCTACGGGATTTGTGTAGGAGCCGGCTTGCCGGCGAACAGGTCGGCGATGCTTATTCTTTCTTCAGCAGGCGTACTGCCAGCACATCGCAAGGCGCGCCATGCAGCACGTCATTGGCGGTGGAGCCCAGCAGCAGCGCCAGCCCATGGCGGCCATGGCTGCCGACCACGATCAGGTCGCATTTCTGATCCTTGGCCAGTTGATGGATCTCTTGGCGCGGCTGGCCGTAGACCAGGTGCGAATCGCCCCGGTTGATATCCGGGTACTTGTTGAACAGGCGGTCCATGCGCTCCTTGGCCTGGTCGAACTGCTGTTGTTGCAGTTGCGAGAGGTCCATTGGCACATCGCCACCAAAGGCCATGGCCATGGGCTCGACGATATGCACCAGCGAGACCTTGGCGCCGCTGGCCAGGGCAATTGCCTTGGCGCGCTTGATCACCGGGTCGCATTCTTCGGTCAGGTCGACGGCGACCAGAAGGTGTTCGTAAGACATGAGCATGACTCCTGACAATCGCGATAGAAGAAGTATGGTCGCTTTCGCGCGGGTCTTCCGTGAATCCTGACTAACCCGCTCATTTGCAACGCTTTATAAGGTCTACAGATATGACGGTATGGCTGGTGGTGTCAATCCTTGCGGTGGTGCTCAGCCCGCTCGCCTGGCTGCGCCCTTCACGCAAGCAGAGTGAGCAGATGAACTTGCGCCTGGAGGGGCGGCGCATGGGCCTGGCCATGCAGTTGGCGCCGCAGCAGTGGCCGCACTGGCTGGAGCCGGAGCCTCCCAGCCCATGCCCGCAGTACCACCGGGCGCGCCGCAAGGGGCATGAGGATAGCTGGTGCTACTGGCAGGTCACTCCCGGTGTCTGGTGGAACCAGTGGCGTGAGCCTTGCGCCGATCCGCGCCACCTCGACGTTTTGTCCCGCTTGCCGGAGAGCGTCTACAAGCTCGAGGCCGACAGCCGCATGATCGCGCTGTACTGGAGTGAGCGGGGCGATAAATCTGTTTTGCAGGATGTTGCCCAGGCCCTCGATACCCTGGCCTGACTGGCCAGGACGACAACGGGGCGCACACGAGCATCAGTGCTCGCGTGCGCCCCGTTGTCGTTTCTGCGGTGCAGAAAAAGGCCAGGCAGGCCGGAACTTCGTGGTGAAGCCCCAGTGTAGCCGCCGCTGCCGGGCATGTTTGGGAAAATGCGGCGTTCCTCGTTTGCGGATCGACTATCGCTGACATGAATAGTCGGCAATCACTGTCATCATGTTTCAGCTAGAGCCAGTAGAGAGTGACCGCAAAGTCGCGTTTTCAGGGAGTGCGCGAGCATTTGACAACGCCGTTCTTTTCGGAGAATGTGTGCACACCCGAATCAAACGGGCGTATGAATTGAGCGTTTGTATGTCAGACGGCTCTTACAGAATCCCGATTAGCGCGCCGACGGGTGTGCCTGTGGCAAGGGACCGGCAGACCGGCCCTTGCGCCAGCGATCGGCGTGTACAGTTCAGCTTCCATATCGTGGAGATCAGTTGATGATTTACGAAGGTAAAGCCATCACGGTTAAGGCTCTTGAAAGCGGCATCGTCGAACTGAAGTTCGACCTCAAGGGTGAGTCCGTCAACAAGTTCAACCGCCTTACCCTGAACGAGCTGCGTCAGGCAGTGGACGCCATCAAGGCCGACGCTTCGGTCAAGGGCGTGATCGTCAGCAGCGGCAAGGACGTGTTCATCGTCGGCGCCGACATCACCGAGTTCGTCGACAACTTCAAGCTGCCCGAGGCCGAACTGGTCGCCGGCAACCTGGAAGCCAACCGTATTTTCAGCGACTTCGAAGACCTCGAAGTACCAACCGTCGCCGCCATCAATGGCATCGCCCTGGGCGGTGGCCTGGAGATGTGCCTGGCGGCCGACTACCGGATCATGTCCAGCAGTGCCAAGATTGGCCTGCCGGAAGTCAAGCTGGGTATCTACCCAGGTTTCGGCGGTACCGTGCGTCTGCCGCGCCTGATCGGCTCGGACAACGCCATCGAGTGGATCGCTGCCGGTAAAGAGAACCGCGCCGAAGACGCGCTGAAAGTCGGCGCCGTCGATGCAGTGGTCGCCCCTGAACTGCTGCAGGCCGGTGCCCTGGACCTGATCAAGCGCGCCATTAGCGGTGAGCTGGACCACAAGGCCAAGCGCCAGCCCAAGCTTGAGAAGCTCAAGCTCAACGCCATCGAGCAGATGATGGCTTTCGAGACCGCCAAGGGCTTCGTTGCCGGCCAGGCCGGCCGGAACTACCCGGCGCCGGTCGAAGCCATCAAGACCATCCAGAAAGCCGCCAACTTCGGCCGCGACAAAGCCTTGGAAGTCGAGGCCGCCGGCTTCGCCAAGCTGGCCCGTACTTCGGTAGCCGAAAGCCTGATCGGCCTGTTCCTGAACGACCAGGAGCTCAAGCGCAAGGCCAAGGCCCATGACGAGATCGCCCACGACGTGAAGCAGGCCGCCGTGCTCGGCGCCGGTATCATGGGTGGCGGCATCGCCTACCAGTCGGCGGTCAAGGGTACTCCGATCCTGATGAAGGATATCCGCGAGGAAGCCATCCAGCTGGGCCTGAACGAAGCCTCCAAGCTGCTCGGCAAGCGCGTCGAGAAAGGTCGCCTGACCCCGGCGAAGATGGCCGAGGCGCTCAACGCCATTCGCCCGACCCTGTCCTACGGTGATTTCGGCAATGTCGACATCGTCGTCGAAGCCGTGGTCGAAAACCCGAAGGTCAAGCAGGCCGTGCTGGCGGAAGTGGAAGGGCAGGTGAAGGAAGACGCGATCCTCGCCTCCAACACCTCGACCATCTCCATCAACCTGCTGGCCAAGGCGCTCAAGCGCCCTGAGAACTTCGTCGGCATGCACTTCTTCAACCCGGTGCACATGATGCCGCTGGTCGAAGTCATTCGTGGCGAGAAATCCAGTGAAGTGGCGGTCGCCACCACCGTGGCCTACGCCAAGAAAATGGGCAAGAACCCGATCGTGGTCAACGACTGCCCGGGCTTCCTGGTCAACCGCGTGCTGTTCCCGTACTTCGGCGGTTTCGCCAAGCTGGTCAGCGCAGGTGTCGACTTCGTGCGCATCGACAAGGTCATGGAAAAGTTTGGCTGGCCGATGGGCCCGGCCTACCTGATGGACGTGGTCGGCATCGACACGGGTCACCATGGTCGCGATGTGATGGCCGAAGGCTTCCCGGACCGCATGAAGGATGATCGCCGCTCCGCCGTCGACGCCCTGTACGAGGCCAATCGCCTGGGCCAGAAGAACGGCAAGGGCTTCTACGCCTACGAGACCGACAAGCGCGGCAAACCGAAGAAGGTCGCCGACGCCAGCGTCCTCGACGTGCTCAAGCCGATCATCTTCGAGCAGCGTGAAGTCAGCGACGAAGACATCATCAACTGGATGATGGTCCCGCTGTGCCTGGAAACCGTGCGCTGCCTGGAAGACGGCATCGTCGAAACCGCTGCCGAAGCCGACATGGGCCTGGTCTACGGCATCGGTTTCCCTCCCTTCCGCGGTGGCGCGCTGCGCTACATCGATTCGATCGGGGTCGCCGAGTTCGTCGCACTGGCCGACAAGTACGCCGACCTGGGGCCGCTGTACCACGCCACGGCGAAGCTGCGCGAAATGGCCAAGAACGGCCAGCGCTTCTTCAACTGAGCGCCCAACGAGCTAGAGCGAGATTATTGATATGAGCCTGAATCCAAGAGACGTGGTGATTGTCGACTTCGGTCGCACGCCGATGGGCCGCTCCAAGGGTGGCATGCACCGCAACACCCGCGCTGAAGACATGTCCGCGCACCTGATCAGCAAGCTGCTGGAGCGCAACGACAAGATCGACCCGAAAGAAGTCGAGGACGTGATCTGGGGCTGCGTCAACCAGACCATGGAGCAGGGTTGGAACATCGCCCGCATGGCGTCGTTGATGACCCCGATCCCGCACACCTCCGCCGCGCAGACCGTCAGCCGCCTGTGCGGCTCGTCGATGAGCGCGCTGCACACCGCTGCCCAGGCGATCATGACCGGCAACGGCGACGTGTTTGTCATCGGTGGTGTCGAGCACATGGGCCACGTCAGCATGATGCACGGTGTCGATCCCAACCCGCACCTGTCCTTGCACGCTGCCAAGGCCTCCGGGATGATGGGCCTCACCGCCGAAATGCTCGGCAAGATGCACGGCATCACCCGTGAGCAACAGGATCTGTTCGGTGTGCGTTCGCACCAGCTCGCCCACAAGGCGACGGTCGAAGGCAAGTTCAAGGACGAGATCATCCCGATGCAGGGTTATGACGAGAACGGCTTCCTGAAAGTCTTCGACTTCGACGAAACCATTCGCCCGGAAACCACCCTCGAAGGCCTGGCGTCGCTCAAGCCTGCGTTCAACCCGAAAGGCGGCACCGTGACTGCGGGTACTTCCTCGCAGATCACCGACGGCGCTTCGTGCATGATCGTCATGTCCGGCCAGCGCGCCATGGACCTGGGTATCCAGCCGCTGGCGGTCATCCGCTCGATGGCTGTCGCGGGTGTCGACCCGGCGATCATGGGCTACGGCCCGGTGCCATCGACGCAGAAAGCCCTCAAGCGCGCCGGCCTGACCATGGCCGACATCGACTTCATCGAGCTCAACGAAGCCTTCGCCGCACAGGCCCTGCCAGTGCTGAAAGATCTGAAAGTGCTCGACAAGATGGATGAGAAGGTTAACCTGCACGGCGGCGCTATCGCCCTGGGCCACCCGTTCGGTTGCTCCGGTGCGCGGATTTCCGGCACCCTGCTCAACGTCATGAAGCAAAATGGCGGCACGCTCGGCGTTGCCACCATGTGCGTCGGCCTGGGCCAAGGCATCACCACTGTCTTCGAACGCGTCTGATCGCGTTGCAAGCCAGCAGCCGGGGCCATGTGCCCCGGTTTTTGTTTTTTACAGGATTTGTTCAAGAGGCTGAGTGACATGCAGATACAACCCGGTGTGTACCGGCACTACAAAGGGCCTGAGTATCGTGTGTTCGGCGCCGCGCGCCACTCTGAGACCGAGGAGTGGGTGGTGTTCTACCAGGCTCTTTACGGTGAGTTCGGGCTCTGGGTTCGCCCCCTTTCGATGTTCCTCGAGTCGGTCGAGGTTGACGGCGAGCAGGTGCCACGCTTTGCTTTGGTCAAGGCCGAAGAAGGGTTGTCCGGGCTGTTGGCCCAGGCAGGCGAGTAAGCTTCCGCGCTTGACCTCACTCTTTTGCCACTATATATAGCGGTGCCGCGTCTGGCACCTGACGCGTTTTTCATCTTCAGATTCAGGAATACTCCGATCCATGGGCAAATCGCTGGTCATTGTGGAATCCCCGGCCAAGGCCAAGACCATCAACAAGTACCTGGGCAACCAGTACGTGGTGAAGTCGAGTATCGGCCATATCCGCGACCTCCCCACCAGCGGTTCTGCCAGCGCGAGCAAGGAACCGGCGGCCAAGCGCGGCAAGACCGCGGGTGAGGCGCCGGCCCTGTCGCCCAAGGAGAAGGCCCGTCGTCAGCTGGTGGCGCGCATGGGGGTCGACCCGGAGGCTGGCTGGAAAGCCAAGTACGAGATCCTTCCCGGCAAGGAGAAGGTGATCGACGAGCTGCGCCGCCTGGCCAAGGATGCCGACACCATCTATCTCGCAACCGACTTGGATCGCGAAGGGGAAGCCATTGCCTGGCACCTGCGCGAAGCCATCGGCGGTGATGACAGCCGCTACAAGCGCGTGGTGTTCAACGAAATCACCAAGAAGGCCATCCAGGAGGCCTTCTCCCAGCCGGGCGACCTCGATATCGACCGGGTCAATGCCCAGCAGGCGCGTCGTTTCCTCGATCGCGTGGTCGGCTACATGGTTTCGCCGCTGTTGTGGGCCAAGATCGCCCGTGGCCTGTCCGCAGGTCGCGTGCAGTCGGTGGCGGTGAAGCTGGTGGTCGAGCGTGAGCGCGAGATCCGTGCGTTCAACCCGGAAGAATACTGGGAAGTCCATGCCGACCTGGGCACCGCCAAGAATGCCAAGGTGCGTTTCGAAGTGGCGCGTGAGAAGGGTGAAGCCTTCAAACCGCTCAACGAAGCCCAGGCCATGGCGGCGCTGGAGAAGCTCAAGGCGTCCAGCTACAGCGTGGTCAAGCGCGAAGACCGTCCGACCAGCAGCAAGCCGTCAGCGCCGTTCATCACCTCGACGCTGCAGCAGGCCGCGAGCAATCGCCTGGGCTTCGGTGTGAAGAAGACCATGATGATGGCTCAGCGTCTCTACGAAGCGGGCTATATCACCTACATGCGTACCGACTCGACCAACCTGTCGACCGACGCGGTGGAGATGGCGCGCAGCTACATCGAGAACGAGTTCGGCAAGCAATACCTGCCGGACGCTCCCGTGGTGTACGGCAGCAAGGAAGGCGCCCAGGAGGCGCACGAGGCGATTCGTCCTTCCGACGTCAACACCCACCCAACCAAGCTCAGCGGCATGGAGCGCGATGCCGAGCGCCTGTACGAGCTGATCTGGCGCCAGTTCCTGGCCTGCCAGATGCCGCCGGCGCAGTACCTGTCCACCAGCGTCACCGTGGCGGCCGGCGATTTCGAGCTGCGCGCCAAGGGCCGCATTCTGAAGTTCGACGGTTACACCCGTGTGCTGCCACAGCAGAGCAAGCCGGGCGAAGATGATGTGCTGCCAGAAATGGCCCAGGGCGAAGCGCTCAAGCTGATCCAGCTCGACCCGAGCCAGCACTTCACCAAGCCGCCGGCCCGCTTCACCGAGGCCAGCCTGGTCAAGGAAATGGAAAAGCGCGGCATCGGCCGCCCATCGACCTACGCGGCGATCATTTCCACCATCCAGGACCGTGGCTACGTCACGCTGCACAATCGCCGTTTCTACTCCGAGAAGATGGGCGACATCGTTACCGAGCGTCTGTCCGAAAGCTTCGCCAACCTGATGGACTACGGCTTCACCGCCGGCATGGAAGAAAACCTCGACGACGTGGCCCAGGGTGAGCGTGACTGGAAGAACGTCCTCGACGAATTCTACGGCGACTTCAGCAAGAAGCTGCTGACCGCTGAGTCCGTTGAAAACGGCATGCGTGCCAACCAGCCGACCCTGACCAACATCGCCTGCAAGGAGTGCGGGCGCCCCATGATGATCCGCACCGCGTCCACGGGCGTGTTCCTGGGTTGCTCGGGCTACAGCCTGCCACCCAAGGAGCGCTGCAAGGCGACCGTCAACCTGGTGCCGGGCGATGAGATCGCTGCCGACGACGAGGGTGAGTCCGAGTCGCTGGTGCTGCGTGGCAAGCACCGTTGCCCAATCTGCGCGACGGCGATGGACGCCTACCTGCTCGACGAGAAGCGCAAGCTGCATATCTGCGGTAATAACCCGGATTGTGCAGGTTACGAGATCGAAGAGGGCAGCTACCGCATCAAGGGCTATGAAGGGCCGAGCCTGGAATGCGACAAGTGCGGCAGCGAGATGCAACTCAAGACCGGCCGCTTCGGCAAGTTCTTCGGCTGCACCAACGCGACCTGCAAGAACACCCGCAAGCTGCTCAAGAGCGGCGAGGCGGCGCCACCGAAGATGGACAAGGTGGACATGCCGGAGCTCAAGTGCGAGAAGGTCGACGACACCTACGTGCTGCGTGATGGCGCCTCGGGGCTGTTCCTGGCCGCCAGCCAGTTCCCGAAAAACCGCGAGACTCGTGCGCCATTGGTACTGGAGATTGTGCCGCACAAGCACGAGATCGATCCGAAGTACCACTTCCTCTGCGACGCGCCGCAGAAGGACCCTGATGGCCGTCCAGCGGTGATTCGCTACAGCCGCAAGACCAAGGAGCAGTATGTGCAGTCCGAAGTCGACGGCAAGCCGACCGGCTGGAAGGCGTTCTTCGATGGCAAGGCGTGGAAGGTCGAAGACAAGCGCTGATCGATCACGCGTGTATTGGGGCCGCTTTGCGGCCCATCGCCGGCAAGGCCGGCTCCTACAAGTATCGTAAATAACCTGTAGGAGCCGGCCTTGCCGGCGATGGGGCGCAAAGCGGCCCCGATTCGTTTGTGCTTGCGGGAATGCCAGCCTATCCCCGACACTGCGTTATCGCCTTGCTGCCCATGGGAGGTCATCGAAAATGGCCCAGGAACTCTACACCCGCACCAATCAGAAACTGTTCTTCGCCGGCCTCGCACTGGAATCCATGGCCAAGGCTGAGGCAAGTGGGGCGATGAATGCTCAGGGCTTGGTCCAGGCCGAGCGTGAAGCGGCGTTGTTCCACCTGTATGGCGCCTTGCTGGGGTTGTGCCACGAGATCGCCGGTTTCTACCGCCTACCCCAGGCGTCGGCCGCACAGGCCGAGCTGCTCCTCAACGATGAAACACTACGCAGCGTGGCGATTCCGGAAATGGCCGAGCTGTTGGAGTTGGCGCGGCAATCGGAAACCTGGCTGGCACGCTTGCTTGCGACGTATGCCGAATTGTTCCGACCACCGGTCGCGAAAAAAATAATCAAGACCGACGTCACCCAGCCACTGATCCAGGCTGTCAATCTCGACGAGGCCGAGCCCTTGGTGCTTTCCCGCGAGGAGCTGGAGGCCTGGCGGAAGAGCTTGAAAGACCTGGTGAGACGATTCCGCGACGCGCTGAGTGAGTGCTGACAGCATCCATGGCTGGTACAATGCCGGCCTTTCGTGAAAAGCAGGCCCTATATGTCAACGTCCTTCCTAGAAATTGTCGAGTTGCCTGATGGCCGGATCGAGCTGCGCCGTGCCGAGGATGAAGGTTCCCTGGTAACCCTGGATTTCTCCGAGGATGCCAAGGCATTTCTGCAAGGACAGCATGTGGAAGTGGCCAAGGCCATGCTCAGTGTGGGTGTGCAGATGGCCGGCAAGCTGGTCGAGGGTGACTTCGAGCGTGACGAGGGGCCACGGGTTCTTCATTGACCCGCTAGCAAGCGTTTGACAGACAAAGCCTGAACATCAGCCGAGGCGGATGTTCAGGCTTTGTGCGTTTCCGATCGCAGCAGCGCGCAGCAGCTGTTGGCGAGTGCTGTTATTGACTGCCCCAAGCCAGCTGACAACCGTATGGCTACGGCCCAGGCGCAGTGCTTCGCAGGCGAGTTGCAGGGCGGTCTGGTTGCCACCTGGCTGCAACAGCAGGATGCGCTCACGGTTCAGGCCAGCCTCGCGCAGCCAGGTTTGAGTAAGGTTGCCAGGTGGTGCAATCAGGGTGAGCCAGCGGGTTTCGTCTTCTTCGCTGAGTTCGCGCAGGACGGGAGCCAGCAGGCTCTGGCAATGCCCGGGGGCGCCACGCAGTGCCAGTTCGCTGAACAGCTCGGGCTGGTTGCCCTTGCGTGGCTGTTCGCTGGCCTTGAGACCTGGCAGCACCGGCTGGGCGAGGAAGGCCTCGAACAGTGGCAGTTGGGCTTGCAGGGGGGCTTGGATGGATGGCTGCATGACGCCTCCTGGTTCAGCGGCGCAGAACGCCGACGCTCAAGCCCTCGATCACCAGCTCCTGTTCCTTCAGGTCGACTTCGATGGGGGCGAATTCGGGGTTTTCGGCAATCAGCCAGACCTTGCTGCCTTCGCGCTTGAAGCGCTTGACGGTGACTTCGTCGCCGATTCGGGCCACGACCACCTGGCCATTGCGGGCTTCGCGGGTGTTGTGCACGGCCAGCAGATCGCCGTCGAAGATGCCGATGTCCTTCATGCTCATGCCGTGCACACGCAGAAGGTAGTCGGCGCGCGGATGGAAGAAGGCCGGGTTGATGTTGCAGGATTCCTCGATGTGCTGTTCGGCGAGAATCGGCGCGCCTGCAGCGACCCGGCCAATGATGGGGAGGCCGTTGTCCTCGACCTTTGCCTCCAGGCCGGGTATGCGAATGCCGCGCGAGGCGCCGGGGGTCATCTCGATGGCACCCTTGCGCGCCAGGGCCTTGAGGTGTTCCTCGGCGGCGTTGGGCGACTTGAAGCCCAGCTCCTGGGCGATCTCCGCGCGGGTCGGGGGGAAGCCGTTGTCTTCGAGGCAGCGTTTGATGAAAGCCAGAATCTCGGCTTGGCGTGGCGTCAGTTTCAGCATGGGCGAGGGCTCTGTCTTTATATACAGTGACTGGGATTATATACAGTAAGAAGCCCGCTGCAAGCTACAAGCTGCAAGAAGCAGTGTGCGTCGGGCGCATCTTGTCGCTTGCAGCTTGCGGCTTGGCGCTTTTAAATGGCGACCGCCCGGTCACCGAGCCTTGACATCGACAGGCCTGAAACGTATGTTTCAAACAACTGTTTGTCAGGTGGAGTAGTCATGGCCCAGTCGGAAACCGTCGAACGTATCCTCGATGCGGCGGAGCAGCTGTTCGCGGAGCGCGGGTTCGCGGAAACCTCGTTGCGGCTGATCACCAGCAAGGCTGGGGTCAACCTGGCGGCGGTGAACTATCACTTCGGCTCGAAGAAGGCCCTGATCCAGGCAGTCTTCTCGCGTTTTCTCGGCCCTTTCTGCGCCAGCCTCGAGCGTGAACTGGATCGCCGCCAGGCACAGCAGAAGGCGTCGCTCGAAGAGTTGCTGGAAATGCTGGTCGAACAGGCGCTCGCCGTGCAGCCGCGCAGCAACAACGACCTGTCCATCTTCATGCGCCTGCTGGGGTTGGCGTTCAGCCAGAGCCAGGGCCACCTGCGCCGCTACCTGGAGGACATGTACGGCAAGGTGTTCCGCCGCTACATGCTGCTGGTCAATGAAGCCGCCCCGCGCATCCCGCCGCTGGAGCTGTTCTGGCGCGTGCACTTCATGCTGGGTGCCGCGGCATTCAGCATGTCCGGGATCAAGGCCCTGCGCGCCATCGCCGAAACCGATTTCGGTATCAATACGTCGATCGAGCAAGTCATGCGCTTGATGGTGCCGTTCCTGGCTGCCGGCATGCGTGCCGACACGGGGGTTACCGACGAGGCCATGGCCACCGCACAACTGCGGCCGCGAAGCAAGAGCGGCACGCCCGCCAAGGCCTGACACTGGGCGCAGGAGGGCGCTTGGGCTAAGCTAGCGCCCATGCTCGACCTCGATTTCCTGCACATATCCCTCGCCGACCAGTGTCTCTATGGCTTTGCCCATGGGGCGCTGCATGTGCGCCTGCGGATCTCTTCGGCGCGCAATGGCGCGGGGGAGCTGAGCGGCTCCGGTTGTACGCCGCGTGGCCTGCACCGGGTGCGTGCGAAGATTGGCGCTGGCCTGCCGAGGGGCGCAGTGCTTTGCGCACGGCGCTGGACCGGCGAAGTCTGGTCACCGGCACTGCATGCGCAGTATCCGGGGCGCGACTGGATCCTCAGCCGCATTCTCTGGCTCAGTGGCTGCGAGCTGGGCCTCAACCGCCTCGGTGAAGTCGACACGTTCCGCCGCTACATCTATCTGCATGGCACGCCCGACACTGAACCTATGGGTATCCCGCTGTCCCATGGCTGTGTGCGCCTGCGCAACACCGACCTGCTTGACCTGTTCGATCGTGTGCCGGCCGGTTGCCGTGTGCGGATCGACGAGGCTGCCTGCCCGCACTGGGCCTCCCTGGATCTTCAATGAAGGACTCGCTATGACTGTCAGCCTGCAAGGCTCCCTGATGGTGGACATCGCCGGTAAATGGCTGACTGCCGAAGACCGGCATCTGCTGCGCCAGCCTGAAGTGGCCGGCCTGATCATCTTTGCCCGCAACATCGACAGCCCGCGCCAGGTGCGCGAGCTGTGCGCGTCGATCCGCGCCATTCGCCCCGAGCTCATCCTTGCCGTCGATCAGGAAGGCGGGCGGGTACAGCGTCTGCGCCAGGGCTTCGTGCGCCTGCCGGCCATGCGCGCAATCGCCGACAACGCCAATGCCGAGTATCTGGCCGAACAATGCGGCTGGCTGATGGCGACCGAGGTGCTGGCGGTTGGCCTGGACCTCAGTTTCGCCCCGGTGCTGGACCTCGACCACCAGCGCAGCGCGGTGGTGGGCAGCCGTGCCTTCGAAGGTGACCCCGAGCGTGCCACGCAACTGGCGGGTGCCTTCATTCGTGGCATGAACGCTGCCGGCATGGCGGCCTGCGGCAAGCATTTCCCGGGGCACGGCTGGGCCGAGGCCGACTCCCATGTCGCCATTCCGGTGGATGAGCGCAGCCTCGAGCAACTGCGCGCGGCCGACCTGGTGCCTTTCACTCGCTTGAGCGGCCAGTTGGCGGCCGTGATGCCGGCTCATGTCATCTATCCGCAGGTCGACAACCAGCCGGCCGGTTTTTCCCGTCGCTGGCTGCAGGAGATCCTGCGCGGCGAGCTGGGCTTCGACGGGGTGATTTTCAGTGACGACCTGTCCATGGCTGGCGCCCATGTGGTGGGAGATGCCGCCAGCCGCATCGAGGCGGCGTTGAGCGCTGGTTGCGACATGGGCCTGGTGTGCAACGACCGGGCCGCGGCGGAGCTGGCGCTGAGCGCGGCGCAGCGGATGAAGGTCAAGCCGTCGCCGCGGATCGCGCGGATGCGCGGGCAGGGCTACGCCCGTACCGACTACCGTCAGCAGCCACGCTGGCTGGAGGCGCTGGGGGCGTTGAAGGATGCGCAACTGATCGATTGATCATCATCGCGGGGCAAGCCCCACCCACCCCAGCCGCACTAACTTTAAGCCTCGCGCGATCTCTGTAGGAGCGGCCTTGTGCCGCGAAAGGGTCGCAAAGCGGCCCCGGCGATCTTTGCTCAACGCTGAAATCCTGGGGCTGCTACGCAGCCCTTTCGCGGCACAAGGCCGCTCCTACAGCGGCAGGCGCCCTGCAAGACAGTTGCTCCCACGAAAGGTCTCAGTGCTTCGTGGGAGCAGGCCTGCCCCGCGATCGAGTGCTTATCGACTTCGCTTGCCCGGCAACGGCGCGAACAGCGCTTCGATCTCCTCGTCCCCCATCCTCCACTGCCCAGCCTGGCCGCCATCGAGCAACCCGGCGGCCAGCGCCGCCTTCTCCTGTTGCAGCAACTGGATCTTCTCTTCCACCGTGCCCCGGGTGATCAGCTTGAATACGAACACCGGCTTGTCCTGGCCGATGCGGTAGGCGCGGTCGGTGGCCTGGTTCTCGCTGGCCGGGTTCCACCAAGGGTCGTAGTGGATGACGGTGTCGGCGGCGGTCAGGTTCAGGCCAGTGCCTCCCGCCTTGAGGCTGATCAGGAATACATCGCTTTCGCCATTCTGGAACTGCTGCACCGGCGCGCGACGGTCGCGGGTGTCACCGGTCAGCAGGCTGTAGCGGATGCCGCGCTTCTCCAGCTCGAATTCGATCAGCGCCAGCATCGAGGTGAACTGCGAGAACAGCAGCACCTTGCGTCCCTCGCTCAGCAATTCCTCAAGCATCTCCAGCAGGCTGCCAAGCTTGCCCTTGTCGGCGAATGTGCCCTTGATCTCGGTACCCTTGACCAGGCGCAGGTCGCAGCAGACCTGGCGCAGCTTGAGCAGGGCGTCGAGGATGACGATCTGGCTGCGTGCCGCGCCGCTGCGAGCGATCTCTTCACGGACCTTCTTGTCCATCGCCACCCGCACCGCCTCATACGTATCGCGCTGGGCGTCGCTGAGTTCCACCCAATGGATCATCTCGGTCTTGGCCGGCAGCTCGGTCGCTACCTGTTCCTTGGTGCGGCGCAGCAGAAACGGGCGGATACGGCTGGCCAGATGGGCCATGCGTTCCGTATCGCCATGGCGCTCGATCGGGGTGCGGTAGTCCTGGGTGAAGCGCTTGCTGTCGCCCAGCCAGCCGGGCATCAGGAAGTGAAAGATCGACCATAGCTCGCCCAGGTTGTTCTCCATGGGCGTGCCGGTCAGGCACAGGCGCTGGTTGGCCTGCAGCTCGCGAACGGCCTGGGCGGCCTTGCTGGTGCTGCTCTTGATGTTCTGCGCCTCGTCCAGCACCAGCAGGTGCCAGGGCTGCGCCTTGAGGTGTTCGAGGTCGCGGGGGGCGAGGGCGTAGGTGGTCAGCACCAGGTCGTATTCGCCCAGTGCCGCGAAGTGCTTGGTGCGTCCCGGCCCGTGCAGGGCCAATACGCGCAGGTCGGGGGCGAAACGCCGGGCTTCGTCGAGCCAGTTGGGCACCAGGCTGGTGGGCATCACGGCCAATGCCGGGCTGGCCAGGCGCCCGGCCTGTTTTTCCAGCAGCAGGTGGGCGAGGGTCTGCAGGGTCTTGCCCAGGCCCATGTCATCGCCGAGGATGCCGCCGGTGCCCATTTCGCGCAGGGCCTGCAGCCAGTTCAGGCCTTGTTGCTGGTACGGGCGCAGCGTGGCGTTCAGGCCTGTGGGCGGCGCAACCTGCAGGTCGCGGGCGTCACGCAGGCGTCGGCCGAGGTCACGAACATGGGTGCCGCCTTCCCACTGCAGGGGCAGGTGTTCGATGTCGTTCAGGCGCGCGGCATCGGCGCGCTCCAGGCGCAGGCTGGGGCCGACGGCGTCTTCATGCAGATAGAGCTCGCCGAGGGTGCTCATCACGGCCTTGATGCGGCCATACGGCAGGGCGACGCGCAGCGCCGGACTGTCCTGGCGAGCGCGGTTGAGGTCGATCAGCAGGTGTTCGTCGTCGCTGCGCCGGGCGAGCTCGCTGGGGCGCAGCAGCTCCGGGCTGGCACGCAGCAACTGCAGGACGATGGGCAGCAGGCTGTGGCGTTGGCCATCGACGACGATGCCCAGCTCCAGGTCGAACCATTCGTGCCCTGGCGCCTCCTCGATGGTGGCGTACCAGTCATCGACCTCGTGCAGGTTGAAGGCGAAGTCGCGGTGCACGTCGATTGCCCAGCCTGCGTCGCGAAGGCGCGGCAGGCCTTCGCGGGCAAAGCGCAACCAGGCTTCGTCATCGGGCAACTGGTGCATCTCGCCAGCGCTGTCGGGCAGGGCCTTGCTCTGGCGGGTGGCGGGCTTGAAGCCGAAGTCGCGCAGCACTTTGCGCAGCGCCTGCTCGGCCTGGGGCTGGCGGCGGATGCGCTGGCTGGTGCTGCCCACCAGGCGCGTCAGTGGCTTGTCGTCACTGCTGCTGGCGCGCAGGCCGTCGTAGTCGAACGACAGGGCGGCGCGGTGCTGCATCTGGCGCTGCATGCGCCCGGTCTTGGGCGTGTAGGCGCTGAATTCGAGGCTGCCGAGGGTCAGTCGCCCGCTGGGGGCGATGCTTTCGACCTGCTCGCTGCTGACGGCGGTTGGTGTGGGGACTTGGCGGTTCAAGGCGTTCAATCGATGACTCAAGGGGACAATCAGGTGTTCGGGTACCAGGGGTGCCCGCGCAAGCTGCTGGGCAATGAAGGGGTCGAGGTCGTGCAGCAACTTGCCGAGGTGATGATTGCGTGGGTCCACATAAAACAGCGGGTCGGTGGGTACTGCCTGCAGCGCAACCTGGTCTTCATGATGCCAGGCGCCTTGATAACTGCCGCTGTCCAGCCTGACCCAGCGGAACTCAGCGTGCAGGGGTGGCCCGGCAACCAGGGGCGTTTGTTCCTGCTCGTACAGCAGCTTGCCGCTGGCCAGGGCGTAACCCAGCAGCTCCGCGCCCTGCTTGCCCTCCAGCTTCACAACGGGGAGCGCCCCCCGGCTGCAGGTGTCGATCAGGCGCAGCAGCCGAACATCATCTTCCGTGACGTAGCGTGGGGCGTAGTAGATCAGTTCGGGCAGTGCTGTCACCCGGCCGAATTTCAAGGTGCCGTCCGCTTGCCGGGTGCCTTTGACGGCTTCCAGCCGGTAATGCTCGTGGTCGCCCTGGATTCGAAAGTAAATGGCCGGGCCTTTGCGCGCCGGTTCACGGGGCGCGGTGGGCAGGGCTGGCGCCTCGAGTGCCTCGACCCATTGGTCGAGATCGGGTGGCAAGGACAGTGCTGCCTGTTCGTGGGGCAGAGGTACTTGCAGATCGCTTGCGCTGTCCAGAAGGTGGAACAGCGCCGCCATGCAGTGTTTGCAATTGATGCCGACGGGGCAGCTGCACTTTCCGAACACACGCAGGTCGGCGCCGTTGAGTACCAGGTGGATGGTCTGGTGATAGCGCTGGCCTCCCGAGCCCTGGCAGGTCGCCTCGACGGTCTTGCCGTGCAGCGACAGGGTCCGGGAGAGGCCCTGGGCAGCATAGGCACGTCCGCGGGTCAGGGCACCGCTATCGATGAAGTCAACCCAGTCGGGATGCTCCCTGAGCAGTTGCAGCACATCACCGTCGCTCACCTCACTGCTCCATCATCTCCGGGTCCGGCAGCGGCATCTTGCGCATGCCGGCAGGCGTAACCTTGAGCAGCACGGCCAGGTGCCCGCCATCGAGGAAGGTCAGCTGCCCGGCCTTCATGTTGCTGTTGCTCTGCTTGAACTGCTCGCTGCGCAGCACGCTGCCGTTGCCGTCCAGTTCGTTGACCCAGAAGTTGGCGTCGACACTGATGAAGCGGTCTTCAGCGATGCTCAGGTTGCCTTCGATGGGGAAGTGGCCGAACTGTTCTTCGCCGGCACCCAGGGCAATCTTGTCGCCGTCCTGCTGCCAGGCCTTGTGCAGCAGCACGGTGTAGCTCGGGGTAGCCTGCAGGCGGGTGATCTCGTCATCCAGCCCCGTCGGGCGTTCGGCGGATTTTTCCAGGCGCGTGGCACCGTTGCTCCAGTCTTCCGGGGCGAACGGGCTGGTCACGGCCGGCACGGCGTTCTGCCGCACGAGAATCATTTCAACCTGATAGGGGCCTGCGGCGAAGGCGGCTGGCGCGAGCAGCGCCAGCAACAGGGTCAGGCTACGAATGGCACGCATGGAGCTTCCTTAGTTTGTTTGTGGGGTCAGGCGCTCGAACAGCGCTTCGAGTGTGTTGAAACGGTCTTCCGGGCGCTCCATTGGCACGAGGAAGCGGAACTGGGTCGCGCCTTCGAACTTGTAGCGTTTGGGTTGGCCCTGGATCAATTTGATCAAGGTCAGCGGGTCGACCGGGGTCTCGGCCTCGAACTCGAGCTTGCCGCCGTTGGGGCCGGCATCGACTTTCTTGATGCCGAGCTTCTCCGCCAGCAGCTTCAGCGAGGTCAGGCGCATCAGGTTCTTGGTTGGTTCCGGCAGCAGGCCGAAGCGGTCGATCATCTCCACCTGCAGGTCCTTGAGGCCTTCTTCGTCGGCCGCCGAGGCAATGCGTTTGTAGAGAATCAGGCGTGCATGCACGTCTGGCAGGTAGTCCTCGGGGATCAGCGCCGGCAGGCGCAGGTTGATCTCCGGGCCGCCGCCCAGCGGCTGTTCGAGGTTCGGCTGGTTGCCCTTGCGAATGGCCTTGACCGCGCGCTCGAGCATTTCCATGTAGAGGGTGAAGCCGACTGCCTGGATCTGCCCGCTCTGGCCTTCGCCGAGGAGTTCGCCGGCGCCGCGGATTTCCAGGTCGTTGGTGGCCAGGACAAAGCCTGCGCCGAGGTCCTGGGTGTTGGCGATGGCTTCCAGGCGTTTTTCGGCGTCGGCACTGATCTGCTGGCGCGGAGGGGTCAGCAGGTAGGCGTAGGCCTGGTGGTGGCTGCGGCCGACCCGGCCACGCAGCTGGTGCAATTGCGCCAGGCCGAACTTGTCGGCGCGCTCGATGACGATGGTGTTGGCGCTGGGCACGTCGATACCGGTCTCGATGATGGTCGAGGCGATCAGCACGTTGAAGCGCTTGTGGTAGAAGTCGCTCATCACCTGTTCGAGCTCGCGCTCGCGCATCTGCCCGTGGCCGATGCCGATGCGGGCCTCGGGTACCAGTTCGGCAAGCTCCGCGGCGCATTTCTCGATGGTCTTGACGTCGTTGTGCAGGTAGTACACCTGGCCGCCGCGCAACAGCTCGCGCAGCAGCGCTTCCTTGACCGTGCTCTTGTTCTGCTCCATGACGAAGGTGCGCACCGACAGGCGCCGCGCCGGGGGCGTGGCGATGATCGACAGGTCGCGCATGCCCGCGACTGCCATGTTGAGCGTGCGCGGGATCGGGGTCGCGGTCAGGGTGAGGATGTCCACCTCGCTGCGCAGGGCCTTGAGCTGTTCTTTCTGGCGCACCCCGAAGCGGTGTTCCTCGTCGATGATCGCCAGGCCCAGGTCCTTGAAGCGCACATCGTCCTGCAGCAGCTTGTGGGTGCCGATGAGGATGTCGATCTTGCCTTCGGCCAGTTCCGCCGCCGCAGTGGCGACTTCCTTGGCCGACTTGAAGCGGCTCATTACCTCGACGGTCACCGGCCAGTCGGCGAAGCGGTCGCGGAAGCTGTTGTAGTGCTGCTGGGCGAGCAGCGTGGTGGGTACCAGCACCGCTACCTGGCGGCCACTGTGCACCGCGATGAAGGCGGCGCGCATGGCCACTTCGGTCTTGCCGAAGCCCACGTCACCGCAGACCAGGCGGTCCATGGGCTGACCGGCGAGCATGTCGGCGCGTACCGCTTCGATGGCCGCTTGCTGGTCCGGGGTTTCTTCAAACGGGAAGCCGGCACTGAAGGTGGCGTAGTCGACGGCCGGGTCGGCGAAGGCGTAGCCCTTGCGCGCGGCGCGGCGGGCATAGATGTCGAGCAGTTCGGCGGCGACGTCGCGCACCTGCTCGGCGGCCTTGCGCTTGGCTTTCTGCCAGGCTTCGGAGCCCAGGCGGTGCAGGGGGGCCAGGGCATCGTCGCTGCCGGTGTAGCGGGCGATCAGATGCAGGTTGGCCACCGGCACGTAGAGCTTGGCGCCCTCGGCGTATTCGAGGGTGAGGAATTCGGCGGCCTGGCCATCGATTTCCAGTGTTGCCAGGCCGAGATAACGGCCCACGCCATGGTCGATATGCACCACCGGCGCGCCTTCGCGCAGCTCGGTGAGGTTCTTGATCACCGCGTCGTTGGCCGCCTCGCCGCGTTTCTCACGGCGTCGGCGCTGCATCACGCGCTGGCCGAACAGCGGGCTCTCGGCCACCAGGGCGATAGCGGGATCATCCAGCAGCAGGCCGTCGTCGAGCGGGGCGATGGTGATTGCCAGGCGCTCGTTGCCAGTGACGAAGTCGGCCCAGCCGTCGACGGTATGTGGGCGCAGCTTCAAGCGCTCGAGCAGCTCCAGCAGCACTTCGCGCCGGCCCGCCGATTCCGCCGTGAACAACACGCGGCCGGGGAACTGGTCGAGGAAGTTCGCAAGCTCCGCCAGCGGCTGGTTGGCCTTGGCCTCGATGGCCAGGTTGGGCAGGGCGCGGGCCGGGAAGCGCTCGCGGCCGACGCCGGGGTCTATTTCTTCGCTGCTGACCACCACCCGTGGCCATTGCTTCAGGCGGGCGAAGCAGTCTTCGACCGGCAGGAACAGTTCGGCGGGCGGCAGCAGGGGGCGGGTCAGGTCACCGCGGCGCTCTTCGTAGCGCCCGCGTACGTCGTTCCAGAAGTGCTCGGCGGCCTGTTCGACGCCGGGTAGCGAGAACACCTGGGTGTCCGCTGGCAGGTAGTCGAACAGCGTCGCGGTTTCTTCGAAGAACAGTGGCAGGTAGTACTCGATCCCCGCCGGGATGATGCCGCTGGTCAGGTCCTGGAAGATCGCGCTGCGGCGGAAGTCGACATCGAAGCGCTCGCGGAAGCGGGCCTTGAAGCGGGTCACCTCGTCCTTCTGCATGGGGAACTCGCGCGCCGGCAGCAAGCGAACCGAGTCGACCTTGTCGATCGAGCGCTGCGTTTCCGGGTCGAAGGTGCGCAGCGTCTCGATCTCGTCATCGAACAGGTCGATGCGGTAGGGCTGCTTGCTGCCCATGGGGTACAGGTCGATCAAGGCGCCACGCACGGCGAACTCACCATGCTCGTAAACGGTGTCGACACAGCGGTAGCCGCTGGCCTCCAGGCGCGTGCGCATCTGCTCGACATCGATCTTCTGGCCCACGTCCAGCACCAGGCTGCCGCCCAGCAGGAAGCGCGTGGGGGCGAGGCGGTGCAGGGCGGTGGTGACCGGCACTACAAGAATGCCGTGGTCGAGCTCCGGCAGCCGGTAGAGGCTGGCGATGCGCTGGGAGATGATGTCCTGGTGCGGCGAGAACAGGTCGTAGGGCAGGGTTTCCCAGTCGGGGAAGGGCAGCACCGGCAGTTCCGGCGCAAAGAAGCGCAGCTCCTGCTCCAGGCGGTCGGCGGCCTGGCTGTCGGCGGTCAGCAGCAGGGTGAAGCGACCGGCGGTGCTGGCGGCCTCGGCGATGGCCAGGCTCAAGGCGGCACCGGGCAGGTTGCCCCAGGTTTGTTTGCCGGCCGTGGCCGACATGTGCGGAAGGCGCAGAACTGACACGGGAGATCGGGCTCCAAGCGTTGCGGCAAAGAGGTCGATTGTACCGTTGAGCAGGCTCGCTGTCAGGCTCGAAAGGGCGTGGCGATGGGTGTTGGGGCCGACGACAGGCGCTCATTGCCCGATACGCCGAGGGGCGTCATAATGTAGCCCCTTTTTTGTTCCCCTACATGTGGAAGGTTACCGTGACTCAGAAGCCCGACCAGTGTCTTGGTGAGTGGATCGACCGTGAAGCCCTGGCTGAAGCGATGATCCCGCTTATCGGTCAGCTCTACCGCAACAACAACGTGGTGAGCTCGATCTATGGCCGCAGCCTGATCAACCGTTCGGTTATCTCGATTCTCAAAGCCCACCGCTTTGCCCGTCACCGTCAGGCCGACGAAACCGAGCTGTCCGTCCACGAGACGTTCCCCCTGCTCAAGGCCATGAGCGAGCTGAAACTGGGCGCCGCTTCGGTTGACCTGGGCAAGCTGGCCGGCAAGTTCAAGGCCGAAGGCAATGGCCGCAGCGCCGAGCAGTTCGTCCGTGACGAGCTGGCCGACGTGGTGGGTCAGCAGAACGCTTCCGCACGCAAGGGCACTGATGTCGTCCTGTACGGTTTCGGCCGCATCGGCCGCCTGCTGGCGCGCATCCTGATCGAAAAGACCGGTGGCGGCGACGGCCTGCGCCTGCGCGCCATCGTCGTGCGCAAGGGCGCCGAGAACGACCTGACCAAGCGCGCCAGCCTGCTGCGTCGTGACTCGGTACACGGTCCATTCGACGGCACCATCGTCATCGACGAAGAAAACAACACCATCACCGCCAACGGCAACCTGATCCAGGTGATCTACGCCAAGAGCCCGAGCGAAGTCGACTACACCCAGTACGGCATCAATGATGCTCTGATCGTCGACAACACCGGTGTATGGCGTGACGCCGATGGCCTCGGCCAGCACCTGGCCTGCCCGGGCGCCGCCCGCGTGATCCTGACCGCACCTGGCAAGGGCGCGCTGAAGAACATCGTGCACGGCATCAACCACGGTGACATCACCGCCGACGACAAGATCGTTTCGGCCGCTTCCTGCACCACCAACGCCATCGTGCCGGTGCTCAAGGCCATCAACGACCAGTACGGCATCATCAACGGCCACGTCGAAACCGTTCACTCGTTCACCAACGACCAGAACCTGATCGACAACTTCCACAAGGGCAGCCGCCGTGGCCGCGCCGCGCCGCTGAACATGGTCATCACCGAGACCGGTGCCGCCACCGCAGCCGCCAAGGCACTGCCAGTGCTCAAAGGCAAGCTGACCGGCAACGCGATCCGCGTACCAACGCCAAACGTGTCGATGGCTATCCTGAACCTGAACCTGGAAAAGGCCACCAATCGCGAAGAGCTGAACGAGTACCTGCGCCAGACCGCCATGCACTCGGACCTGCACAAGCAGATCGACTACGTCAGCTCCCAGGAAGTGGTTTCCACCGACTTCGTGGGCTCCCGCCACGCCGGTGTGGTCGACGCCGAAGCGACCATCTGCAACGACAACCGTGTTGTCCTGTACGTCTGGTACGACAACGAATTCGGCTACAGCTGCCAGGTCGTTCGCGTGATGGAAGAGATGGCCGGTGTGAACCCGCCAGCGTTTCCACGCTGATTCGCTTGTAATGTGTTGAAGAAACGGGAACCTTCGGGTTCCCGTTTTTTTTGCTTGTTGGCTCAGCGCGGTCTTTGTAGGAGCGGCCTTGTGCCGCGCAAGGGCTGCGTAGCAGCCCCAGGGCTTCGGCGTTCATGCAAAGATCGCTGGGGCCGCTTTGCGGCCCTTTCGCGGCGCAAGGCCGCTCCTACAGTGATCGGTTAACCGAGAAATCCATGTTGCGCACCGTTCTTCTGTGTTGCCTTTCGTTGCTTGCAGCCTGTGAGCCAGCCCCCACCCTGGAGCACTTCGGCGGCCCGACCATGGGCAGCAGCTACAGCATCCAGTACGTCCGCCAGCCTGGCGGCCCCGCACCCGAGCAGGTGCAAGCCGTGGTCGAGGACATCCTGTTGTCCATCGATGCGCATTACTCCACCTACCGCGGCGACTCCACCGTCAGCCACTTCAATCAGCTGCCGGCCAACCAATGCCTGGCCATCGACAGCGACCTGCGTGAGCTCGTCACCTTCGGCCAACTGCTCGCCCAGCAGAGCCAGGGGGCGTACGACCTCACCGTCGAGCCGCTGCTCGATCTCTGGGGCTTCGGTCCGCAGTCACGGGAAATGCAGGTGCCGGAACCCCAGACACTGGCCCGCGCGCGCCAGCGGGTGGGCTATCAGCATTTGCGCATCGAGGCGGACACGCTGTGCAAGGACGCTCCGGTCGAGCTGGACTTCAACAGCATCGCCGCCGGCCATGCCGTCGACCTGATCGCCGAACGCTTGCAGGCCATGGGCATCGACAGCTTCCTGGCCGAAGCCACCGGCGAGCTCAAGGCGGTGGGGCGCAAACCCGACGGCAGCCCCTGGCGAGTGGCGCTGGAACTGCCGCGCGAGGATCGCCAGATTGCCCGTCAGGTCATTCCGGTGCAGGGCCTGGCTGTGTCGACCTCGGGTGACTATCGCCACTATTTCGAGGACAATGGCCGGCGCTATTCGCACACCTTCGATGCCCGTCTGGGACGCCCGGTCGAACATGACCTGGCGGCAGTGACAGTGCTCGACGTTTCGGCGCTCCAGGCAGACGGTTACTCGACGTTGCTGCTGATCCTCGGGCCGGAGCGCGGCTGGGACTTCGCCGTTGCCCACGATCTGGCCGCGGTGCTGGTGACTCGAGCCGAAGGTGGCTTCGTCTCCCGTTCCACGCCCGCGTTCGACAGGGCGGTGAAAGGCGAGTGAAAGGCAAGGCATGGATGATCGCCACCACGGACCCGGTGGAACCACATGTAGTGCAGGCAACAGTGGCCTACGACGCGACCAAGGGTTAATGTGCGCGGCGTTCACGCTTGATTAGACTGCACCCGAATTTTCTCATGGCGCCCCGGCGACATGATCGCGCCCCGCGGCCACCCGGCCGGCGGGCCAGTTCTGAAGGAGTACGCATGGCTGTCTACAACTACGACGTAGTGGTGCTGGGTTCCGGCCCGGCCGGAGAAGGCGCGGCAATGAACGCCGCCAAAGCAGGGCGCAAGGTGGCAATGGTCGACAGCCGTCGCCAGGTCGGCGGCAACTGCACCCATCTTGGCACCATCCCGTCCAAGGCACTGCGTCATTCGGTGCGGCAGATCATGCAGTTCAACACCAACCCGATGTTCCGCGCCATCGGCGAGCCGCGCTGGTTCTCCTTCCCCGACGTGCTCAAGAGCGCCGAGAAGGTCATCAGCAAGCAGGTCGCCTCGCGCACCGGCTACTACGCGCGCAATCGGGTCGACGTGTTCTTCGGCACCGGCAGCTTCGCCGACGAGCAGACCGTCGAAGTGGTCTGCCCCAACGGCGTGGTCGAGAAGCTGGTGGCCAAGCACATCATCATCGCCACCGGCTCGCGCCCGTATCGCCCGGCCGATATCGACTTCCACCACCCGCGCGTCTACGACAGCGACACCATCCTCAGCCTCAGCCACACCCCGCGTAAGCTGATCGTCTACGGTGCTGGGGTGATCGGTTGCGAATACGCCTCGATCTTCAGTGGCCTGGGCGTGCTGGTGGAGTTGGTGGACAACCGTGGTCAGTTGCTGAGCTTCCTGGACTCGGAAATCTCCCAGGCGCTGAGCTACCACTTCAGCAACAACAACATCACCGTGCGCCACAACGAGGAGTACGAGCGGGTCGAGGGGCTGGACAACGGTGTGGTCCTGCACCTGAAGTCGGGCAAGAAGATCAAGGCCGACGCCCTGCTGTGGTGCAACGGCCGTACCGGCAACACCGACAAGCTGGGCCTGGAGAACATTGGCATCAAGGTCAACAGCCGTGGCCAGATCGAAGTGGACCAGGCCTACCGCACCAGCGTGCCGAACATCTACGGTGCCGGTGACGTGATCGGCTGGCCGAGCCTGGCCAGCGCTGCCCACGACCAGGGCCGCTCGGCGGCCGGCAGCATCGTAGACAATGGCAGCTGGCGCTTCGTCGATGACGTGCCCACCGGTATCTACACCATTCCGGAGATCAGCTCGATCGGCAAGAACGAGCAAGAGCTGACGCAAGCCAAGGTGCCGTACGAAGTGGGCAAGGCCTTCTTCAAAAGCATGGCGCGGGCGCAGATCGCCGGCGAGCCGCAGGGCATGCTGAAGATCCTTTTCCACCGCGAAACCCTGGAGATCCTGGGCGTGCACTGCTTCGGCTACCAGGCCTCGGAGATCGTCCACATCGGCCAGGCGATCATGAACCAGCCGGGTGAGCAGAACAACCTGAAGTACTTCGTCAACACCACGTTCAACTACCCGACCATGGCCGAAGCTTATCGGGTAGCTGCCTACGATGGTCTGAACCGGCTTTTTTGAGCGGCTCCGACCGGTGGCCTGAGCCGGTCGGAGAGACCGATTTCAGCCCTGCCCGAGGGTGGTCTTGGCCAAACCGGGAAAGTCTGTAATCAGGCTGTCCACGCCAAAGTCGGCGAGCCGGCGCATCAGTGCCGGCTCGTTGACCGTCCATACCGACACGTGCAGCCCCTGGCGCTGCGCCTTGATCAGGCGCTCGGGGGTGCACAGCGTCCAGTTCAGCGCCAGCATCTGGCATTCATAGTTCTGCGCCACTTTCAGTGGGTCGAGCCAGGCATACTCGGCGACCAGGCCGCGGGCGACATCCGGCACCAGCTCCAGGGCGGCGCCCAGCACTTCCCGTGAGCTGGAGGTGATGGTGACCTTGTCCAGCAGGCCGTATTGCTGGGCCAGTTCGCGGATTGCCAGCACGGTGCTGGCGGCGCGGGTGCGCGAGGCGCTCTTGACCTCCAGCTGCCAGTGCTCGAAGGCGCACTTCTCGAACAGTTCCTCAAGGCGTGGGATAGGGCAGGGCTGCACATGCCCTGGACCGCCCTTGCGTGCGTCGTAGCTGACCAGCTCATCCGCGGTGCGCTCGGCCACCTTGCCGCGCCGGCCGGTGGTACGCTTGAGGGTCGGGTCGTGGATCACCATCAGCTCGTTGTCAGCCGACAGGTGCAGGTCGAGTTCGCAACGGTTCACACCGTGCGACAGGCACTGGCGGAAGCTGTTCAGGGTGTTCTCGGGCGCTTCGCCCTTGGCGCCGCGGTGGCCGTAGATAAGGGTCACGTTCGTTCCTTCAAATCAGAGGGTAAGGCTCAGGAGGCGGGGTCGTTCTGTTCCAATGCCTGGCGCCGTTGCTGCTGTTGGCGCTGCAGGATGTAGCGGGCCAGCAGCTGGCGCTGGGCGTCGGTCATGTCGATGAACTCGGTACCGACCTCGTAGTCGCCGTCGGGGCGTGGGGCGCAGTGGGTGACTCGGCCGCGCAGCAGCAGCCCGTGTGCACGGGGCATCAGCACCATCTTCACTTTCACCCGTGTGCCTGGGGCGATTTTCTGCGCCTGGGCGAACTCGATGCCGCCTTCGGAGATGATCACCGGTTGTGGCTGGCCGATCTCGCCAATCAATGTTTGCGCGACCACTGAGCTGAGCAGGTCCAGGCGCTTGTTCTGGGCGCGCAGGAAGGCGGCCAGGGTGCGGTCTTTCTCGCTCAGCTGGCGCAGCAGGTGCTGCGACTCGAAGTCGGACAGGTGCAGTTCGCTGAGCAGGTTGAACAGCGGCGAATCATCTTGCAACAGTTCTGTTTCAAGGGCTTCGGCCGCGCTCAGGGGGCTGATTTGAAGTGCGATCCGATCTTCGATGCGGTAGTATTCGCGGCGATCTTCTTCGTCTAATGTCGTCATGGCGAACCCAAGGTTACGGCGGTTGTCCGAGTGTAAAGCCGCCGTAGGCGCCTCGCCACAAGGACGTTCCCTTTCATCCGAACAAGCCCCGACATGTTCAGACCTCTTTTCGTATTCATTGGTACGCGCTACACCCGTGCCAAGCGTCGCAATCACTTCGTTTCGTTCATTTCGCTCACCTCGATGATCGGCCTCGCCCTGGGCGTGGTGGTGATGATCGTGGTGCTCTCGGTGATGAACGGTTTCGATCACGAGATGCGTACCCGCGTGCTGGGGATGATCCCTCATGCCACCCTGGAAACCGGCCAGCCCATCGATGACTGGCAGGCCCTTGCCTCTAAAGTAAAGCAGAATCCGCAGGTGCTGGCGGTCGCGCCGTTCACCCAGATGCAGGGTTTGCTGACGCACGAGGGCAAGGTGCAGAAGGTGTTGCTCAACGGCATCGACCCAGCCCGCGAACGCGAGGTATCGATCATCGACAAGTTCGTGCTCGACGGCAGCCTCGACAAGCTGGCACCGGGCGAGTGGGGCATCATGATCGGCGACAAGGCCGCGCAGAAGCTGGGCGTGGGCATCGGCGACAAGCTGACCTTCGTCGCCCCCGAGGTGAGCGTCACCCCGGCGGGTATGTTTCCGCGCATGAAGCGCTTCACCGTGGTCGGCACTTTCCATGTTGGCGCCGGTGAGATCGACGGTTATCTCGGTTTGACCAACCTGTCTGACCTGTCGCGCCTGCATCGCTGGAAAGCGGATCAGGTCCAGGGCCTGCGGCTGAAGTTCGACGACCTGTTCCAGGCGCCGCGCGCGGCCTGGGACATCGCCCAGCAGTTGGGCGAGCAGCAGTTCTACCCACGTGACTGGACCCGCACCCACGGCAACCTGTACCAGGCGATTCGCATGGAGAAATCCATGATCGGCCTGCTGTTGCTGCTGATCGTCGCGGTGGCGGCATTCAACATCATTTCCACCCTGGTGATGGTGGTCAACGACAAGCGCGGCGACATCGCCATCCTCCGCACCTTAGGCGCGACACCTGCGCAGATCATGGCCATCTTCATGGTCCAGGGCACGGTGATCGGCGTGGTCGGCACCTTGATCGGCGCGGTGCTGGGTATTCTCGGCGCGCTCAACGTGAGCGCGGCGATCGCCGGCATCGAGACGCTGATCGGGCACAAGTTCCTCAACGCCGACGTGTATTTCATCGATTACCTGCCCTCGCAGCTCCAGGCCCAGGACGTGTGGATGGTCTGCGGCGCGGCGCTGGTCCTGAGTTTCTTCGCCACCCTGTACCCGGCCTGGCGCGCCTCGCGCACCCAGCCAGCAGAGGCGCTACGTTATGAGTGAGTCGCGCATGAGTGATAAAGCCGTGTTGAGTTGCCGCAACCTGGGCAAGAGCTACGAAGAGGGCCCGGAGTCGGTGCAGGTGTTGTCCGGCTTGAACCTGGAGCTGCAGCCGGGGGAACGGGTGGCCATCGTTGGCAGCTCCGGCTCGGGCAAGAGTACCTTGCTCAACCTGCTGGGTGGCCTGGATACACCGACCCAAGGCAGTGTCTGGCTGGCCGGTGAGGAGTTGTCGGCGCTGGGCGAGCGGGCGCGTGGGCTGCTGCGCAACCGCGCGCTGGGCTTCGTCTACCAGTTCCACCATCTGCTGCCGGAGTTCACCGCCCTGGAGAACGCCTGCATGCCCCTGCTGATCGGCAAGACGCCTATTCCGGAGGCCCGCGAGCGCGCAGAAGCGTTGCTCAAGCGGGTCGGCCTGGGCCACCGCCTGAATCACAAACCGGCCGAACTGTCCGGTGGTGAACGCCAGCGCGTGGCGATCGCCCGCGCCCTGGTCAACCGTCCGGGCCTGGTGATGCTCGACGAGCCCACCGGCAACCTCGACCACCATACCGCCCAAGGCATCCAGGAGCTGATGCAGGAGCTGTCCAGCCACTCGCAGACCGCGTTCCTGGTGGTGACCCACGACCTCAACCTCGCGCGCCAGATGGACCGTGTGCTGCGCCTGGAAGACGGGCACCTGGTGGCGATCTGAGTCGCTTGCGCGGGGCGCTGTGAAGCGCGCCCCGGTTCACTTTCTTCTTAGGTGTTGCCGTACATGTTCAGACCCTTGCCCTTGTTCATCGGTGCTCGTTACACCCGTGCCAAGCGCCGCAACCATTTCATCTCGTTCATCTCGATGACCTCGATGATCGGCCTGTCGCTCGGCGTGCTGGCGATGATCGTGGTGCTGTCGGTGATGAACGGCTTCCAGCGCGAGATGAGCTCACGCGTGCTGGGCCTGGTGCCCCACGCCAGCATTCTTGGCGTGCAGCCGCTGGACGACTGGCGCAAGGTGGCCAGCGCCGCCGAGGGCAACCCGGCGGTCATTGCCGCCGCGCCGCTTACCGAACTGGAAGGCATGCTGTCGTACAAAGGCGCCATGCAGCCGATTCAGGTGGGGGGTATCGATCCGGCCGAAGAGGGTAAGGTCTCGATTGTCACCCAGCATATCGTCCAGGGTAACCTGCAGGCTCTGGTGCCCGGCGAGTACGGGGTGGTCATCGGTGAACTGACGGCCCGACGCTTTCGCCTGAATACCGGCGACAAGCTGACCCTGATCGTCCCCGAGATCAGCAAGGAGCCAGGCGGTATTACACCGCGCATGCAGCGCCTGACGGTGGTTGGCATCTTCAAGGTTGGCGCCGAGCTGGACGGCTCCCAGGCCTACATTCATGTTGCCGATGCCGGCGAGATGCAGCGTTGGGCGCCAGGCCAGGTGCAAGGCGTGCGTCTGAAGCTGCACGACCTGTATGCCGCGCCGCAGGTGTCAAAGGCTATCGCCGCCGGTTTGGGTGAGGGGTACCGCGCCGATGACTGGTCGCACACCCAGGGCAGCCTGTTCAGCGCCATGAAGATGGAAAAGACCATGATCGGCCTGCTGCTGATGATGATCATCGCGGTGGCGGCGTTCAACATCATCGCCACCTTGGTGATGGTGGTGAACGACAAGGGCGCGGACATCGCCATCCTGCGTACCATCGGTGCCACGCCGGCGCAGATCATGGGCACGTTCATGGTCCAGGGCAGCCTGATCGGTATTGTCGGTACGCTGATCGGTGGTGTGTTGGGCGTGATTGCGGCGTTCAACGTCAGTGCCATCGTCGGCTGGATCGAGCGGGTCAGTGGCCAGCATATCTTCACGTCCGACATCTACTTCATCAGCAGCCTGCCGTCCGAGCTGCAGTGGGGAGACGTTGCCATCATCTGCGTGGCGGGTTTGGTGATGAGCTTCCTGGCGACCATCTATCCGGCCTATCGGGCTTCCCAGATCGAGCCGGCGATGGCCTTGCGCTACGAGTGACGCAGCATTCGCCGGCAAGCCGGCTCCTACAGGCGCAGCGTGACCCTGTAGGAGCCGGCCTTGCCGGCGATGGGCCGCAAGGCGGCCCCTTCTTCACTGCCACTCAGGCAATTCGATCACGAACCGCGTCCAGCCGTTCCCACACTCCACCCTGATGCTGCCTCCGTGCGCCTGCACGATCGAGCGGGTGATCGCCAGCCCCAGTCCCGCATGTTCGCTGATGCCTTTCTGGCGAGCCGGATCTAGCCGATAGAATCGGTCGAACAGTCGCTCCATGAGGTGTGGGGCAATGGCCGGCCCGGTATTGGCCACACTGACGCGCAACCCTGGCTCCAGTGTCACGTGGATCTCGCCACCGGCCGGCGTAAAGCGCAAGGCATTGTCCAACAGGTTGGAAAGCGCCCGACGTAGCATGTGCCGATCTCCCTCGGTATGCGCCTCGCCCTTGCGCGACAGCCGCACTTCGGCTTCCTCGGCCAGCGGCGCGTAATACTCCAGCAGCGCATCGACCTCCACGGCCAGGTCCAGCGGCTGGCGGTTGGGCATCAGCAAACCGTGATCGGCCTTCGCCAGGTAGAGCATGTCGTTGACCAGCTGCGCCATCCACTGCAGTTCCTCCAGATTGCCATGCAGGGCCTCGCGATATTCCTCGAGGCTGCGCGGGCGAGTGAGGGTGACCTGGGTGTGGGTGAGCAGGTTGGACAGCGGCGTGCGCAGCTCGTGGGCGATATCGGCGGAGAACGCCGACAGGCGTTGGAAGGCGTCGTCCAAGCGCTGCAGCATGGCATTGACCGTGCTCGCCAGCTCTGCCAGTTCTTCGGGCATCTGCGCCGCCGGCAGGCGAGTGGTCAGCGAGCGGGCGTTGACGCTGGCGGCGACCTTGCCCATCCGCCGCAACGGTTTCAGGCCCCGGCGTGCGGCCCAGGCACCCAGCAGGGCGGTGGCCAGGGCTGACAAGCCGACGGTGAGCCAGATCAGGCGCTGCATGCCCTGGAGGAAGTGCTGATGGTGGGTGATGTCGAGGAACAGGGTGAGCTGCGGTGACGCAGGTAGGTTTTCGCTGAGCGGGACGCTCAGGCTGCGGTAGTCGACGCCGCTGGCATGCAGTGTGGCCAGGCCGGCTTGGCGCAGGTCGTCCGGCAGGCCTGCGCGGCTGTCGAACCAGGTCGTGCCATCGACGCCGCGTACGCGCAGGGCGAGGTCGGACTGATGGTTCAGTTCGTTGCTCAGCGCGGGCAGGCGTGCGCTCAGTTGCCCAGGAGTGACCACGCCGTCGAGCAAGCTGCGCATCAGTGACAGGCGGCCGCTGAGCAACTGTTGGTCGAGCTCGACAAAATGGCGTTCGCTGGCACGATTGAACAGTAGCCCGGCGCTCAGCGAGACGGTCGCGGTACAGGCGGCGAACAGCAGGGCCAGGCGGCCGCCGAGGGACAGGCGGCGCATCAGTCCTGACGCTCCTCGAGCACGTAGCCCATGCCACGCACGGTGTGGATCAGCTTGGTGGGATGGCTGTCGTCGATCTTCAGGCGCAGGCGGCGGATGGCCACTTCGATCACATTGGTATCACTGTCGAAATTCATGTCCCACACCTGCGAGGCAATCAGCGACTTTGGCAGCACTTCGCCCTGGCGGCGTAGCAGCAGTTCGAGCAGGGCGAACTCCTTGGCGGTCAGGTCGATGCGCTGGCCGCTGCGCTCGGCACGGCGGCGGATCAGGTCCAGGCGCAGGTCGGCGAGCGCGAGGTTGGTGTCCTGGCTGGCGTTGGCGCCCCGGCGCAGCAGGCTGCGCACCCGCGCCAGCAGTTCGGAGAAGGCGAAGGGTTTGACCAGGTAGTCGTCGGCACCCAGCTCCAGGCCGTGCACGCGGTCCTCGACGGCGTCGCGGGCGGTGAGGAACAGCACGGGCGTATCCAGGCCGGCTTGGCGCACGGCCTGGAGGATCTGCCAGCCGTTACGCCCTGGCAGCATCACGTCGAGGATCAGCAGGTCGTGGTCGCCGGTCAATGCCAGGTGCTGGCCCGTGTCACCGTCGGTGGCCAGTTCCGTGGCAAAGCCGGCCTCGCTCAGGCCCTGGCACAGGTATTGGCCGGTTTTGGCCTGGTCTTCGACGATCAGTAGTTTCATGGGCTTTCACAGTTCCGGAGGTTCACGCGAGCCTTGTAGGAGCGGATTCATCCGCGAAAACGCAGGAGCACTCGCGAGTGAGCCCGCCCCCACAAGGGCGGTGCCTGAAATCATACGTGACGATCCGCCGCCTCGCCGAAGCTGACAAAGTTGTAATCTCCTCGTCAGCCAGTTGCCAGCCAGTCTTTTCGAGAATGGCCACATTCTCCCCGCACCCTTCGGAGCCACTCATGAAACACCTGTTTGTCGCCGCCGCGCTCGCGCTGCTCAGCCTGCCCACCTTCGCCGACGAGTCGAAGAACTTCGCCTTCGGTGAGCCGGCTCCAGCGGCGAAGGCCAGCCGTACCGTCGAGGTGGTGCTCAAGGATATCGCCTTCGAGCCCAAGAGCCTCAAGGTCAAGGCCGGCGAGACCGTGCGTTTTGTGCTGATCAACGAAGGCAAGCTGCCCCACGAGTTCAACCTGGGTGACAAGGCCATGCATGTCGAGCACCAGAAGGAGATGGTGGCAATGCAGGGCAAGCTGTTCACCGCCGGCATGAACCATGAGGGCATGGACCATGGCCAGATGGATCACAGCCAGATGAACATGGGCGGCCATGGCCATGGGGCAGGCAACACCGTGCTGGTCCAGCCCGGCCAGCGTGCCGAGCTGACCTGGACCTTCCGCAAGTCCGTGCCCATCGAGTTCGCCTGCAACGTGCCGGGGCACTACCAGGCCGGTATGGTCGGGCCGCTGACCATCGAGTAACAAGCGCCCCAAGGCGGGGTGCAAAACCGGTAGACTAGGGGCAATTTCGAACCCTCAGGTCAGTTTCCATGCATCCCGCCGCCGAACACTCTCCGCTGGGCAAGTCCAGCGAATACATCGCCACCTACACGCCCTCGCTGCTGTTCCCGATTCCACGCCTGGCCAAGTGGGCCGAACTGGGCGTCAGCGGTGATGCCTTGCCGTGGCAAGGCGTGGATTACTGGAACTGTTTCGAGTTGTCCTGGTTGCTGCCATCGGGCAAGCCGGTGGTGGCCATCGGTGAATTCGCCATCCCATGCGATTCGCCGAACATCATCGAGTCCAAGTCGTTCAAGCTGTACCTCAACTCGTTGAACCAGACGAAATTCGAGTCGGTGGCCCAGCTGCAGGCGTGCCTGGTGAAGGATCTTTCCGCTGCAGCAGGCAAAACGGTGGGGGTCAAGATCAGTACCCTGGCCGAAGTCGAGGCCCAAGGGGTCACCCCGTTGCCGGGGCAGTGCATCGATGCGCTGGACGTTAGCATCAGCAACTATGAGCAGCCGCAACCCGAGCTGCTGCGTTGCTCGACCGAGCGCATGGTGGAAGAGACGGTCCACAGTCACCTGCTCAAGTCCAATTGCCCGGTCACTGGGCAGCCGGACTGGGGCAGCGTGGTGGTCGAGTACAAGGGGCTTGCGTTGGACCATGCCAGCCTTTTGACCTATCTGATCAGCTTCCGTCAGCACGCCGACTTCCACGAGCAGTGTGTGGAGCGCATCTACCTTGACCTGAAAAACCTGCTGCAACCGGAGCACTTGACGGTGTATGCACGCTATGTGCGACGTGGGGGGCTGGATATCAACCCGTACCGCAGCACCCGCGAGATTTCGCCGAACAACCAGCGACTGGTACGCCAGTAAAGTAATTGGGGCCGCGTTGCGGCCCATCGCCGGCAAAGCCGGCTCCTACAGGGATCGGCGTATGCCGGCGATGGGCTGCAACGCAGCCCCAGTCGTGTTTAAAGGGGCTCAGATACCCATGCTATGCAGCGAATTGACAATGCTGCGCAGGGTGGCTGTCAGGTCGGGGTGTTCGGCTTCGAAGCGTTCGATGGCCAGGTTCACGCCATCGACGACGTTGTTGTCCTGGGTGGCCTCCTCGAGCTTGATCTGGGCTTCGATCTGCTGCATCAGTTCGTGCAGGTGGTCGCGCTCTTCCAGCGAGAGCGGTGGATTGCGGTCCAGTTGCTCGCGCAGGCTATCGAGTTGCTCTTGCAGTTCGCGGGCGGGCATTGGTCATACTCCATCAATGGCTTGGCAAGGCATGGACCTCGGTGAAGCGCCAAAGGTTCTTGCCTGCCTTCTAGCGTAATCCACCTGCCGGCGCTTTGCATGACCCGCATCAACTGTGGTGTATCAGGGTTTCTCGCCCTTGTGCCGGCGTTGGGCGATATCAGCCAGGCAGGTGTCGAGCGCCTCCAGGTGGTCGATGACTGAATGCACACCCATGCCGAACAATGCGAGGGTAGCCTTGCCGCGGGCCAGTTCCTGTTCTTGCCGCGTCATGCCTTGCCATTGGCTGGAGCTCAGGTCGCACGAAGGGTTGCAAGCCGCCAGGCCGACAGTCCACAGGCCTGCGTTGAGCGCCGATTGCAGCAACAGGGGTTCGCCGCTGACCAGAACGCAACCGTCCAGCCGTTGGCTTTCCAGGGTCATCAGCGCTTGCCAGCAAGCGTCGGGCGCCGGCCAGGTGCCTCCGTTGACCGCATGGCCAGGTAACCAGTCGGGAAGTGCACGGGTGAGCTGTCGGCCTTGAGCGGCATCGAGTTCGTCAAGCCAGATGCAAGGTACCTGCTGCTTGCGCAGGCGTTCGAGGGAGTCCAGTGCGCCGGGCGCGGGCAGGTGGTTGCCATTCGAGCTCTGGACCAGGCAGCCGCGCAGTCCGAACAACACGGCGGTGAAGGCGGGGGCGTCTTGCATGGCAACTTCCCTGAAATAGCCCGCAGGCTATCCCGTGTTTGTTACCAGCGGATGACGGTCACACATGTTCACAAAATCTTGACAGAGATATGTAAGACTATCCCTAAGCCAGCAAGCCATTATACTGGCGTCTTGTTCAGCAGCGCGCCAAAGGCCGTTGCCGCCGTGAAATCAGATGGAGAGACATCTATGCGTAGGATCGGTGCCGGAGTGATCGAGCGAATCACCCAGGCCTGTGTCTGCGCCAGCCTGTTGCTGGCGCCTGTGGCGGCTACTCAGGCGGCCACAGAGGAAGACCCTTGGGAGGCGGTCAACCGACCGATCTTCAAGTTCAACGATGCACTGGACACCTATGCCCTCAAGCCGCTGGCCAAGGGTTACCAGGCTGTGACGCCCCAGTTCCTCGAGGACGGCATCCACAACATCTTCCGCAACCTGGGTGATGTCACCAACCTGGCCAACGACGTGCTGCAGCTCAAGCCGCACGCCGCCGGTGTCGACACCGCGCGCCTGATCGTCAACACCACCTTCGGCCTCGGCGGCTTCTTCGATGTCGGCACCAAGATGGGCCTGCAGCGCAACGACGAGGACTTCGGCCAGACCCTCGGCTACTGGGGCGTGCCCAGCGGCCCGTACGTGGTCATCCCGCTGCTTGGCCCTAGCACCGTGCGTGACGGCTTGGCCAAGTACCCGGACACCTACACCGAACCCTATCGTTATATCGACCACGTGCCCACGCGCAACTCGATCTTCGCCCTGGACGTGATCGACACCCGCGCCAGCCTGCTGCAGGCTGAAAAGCTGATCCAGGGTGACAAGTACATCTTCCTGCGCAACGCCTACCTGCAGAACCGCGAGTTCAAGGTCAAGGACGGCGCGGTCGAAGACGACTTCTGATTCAGCTGGATGTGAAAAAGGCGACCTTCGGGTCGCCTTTTTTCATCCTGTAACACAGTCGGGCTCAGTGCATGGCCAGGATGCGCAGGCCGAGCTTCTGCTCGCCACCAGACTGGTCGGCGATCCACACCACCTCGGTACTGGCGTGCAGGCCTTTGAGTGCAGGGTGGTCGGAATCGATACGCACCTCGAGGTGATCGCCCACCTGGAACCGTTGCGGTGCCTGCACCTGCATGCCGCTGCTGGAGAGGTCGAGACAAACGGCGGCGATCACCTGGCCGGCATGCAGCAGGCTGACCTCGGTATCGATGCGCATGCGGATGAAATCGCGTTTTTCGCTGTAGTTCACGGGGGGCTGGGACATGGCTGCTTCCTTTCATCGGATCGCACGGGTCGGCTTTCTTATAACGCCAGGTGATTTGCCCTGTAAAGTGCAGGGAAGTCTACCTTCCCATGCTTGAAACGCCAGGCGGATGGGAGTACCGTCAGCGCCTTACAGGGCACCTCTACTATTTGCCGGACCAGTCTTCTTGTCCTACAACTCAAATAGAGAGTGGCTAGAGAGCATCCAGTAGCGTCTGACGGGGTATCCGCAGCCGCTACGCCAACCCAAATCTGGCGCCGTTCGCCCACATGCAGAAAACCAGTGCAACGCTGCTGATAATCGATGACGACGACGTGGTCCGTGCCAGCCTCGCCGCCTATCTGGAAGACAGCGGTTTCAGCGTCCTCCAGGCCGCCAACGGTCAGCAGGGCCTCCAGGTCTTCGAAGAACACCAGCCTGACCTCGTGATCTGCGATCTGCGCATGCCGCAGATGGGCGGCCTCGAACTGATCCGCCGGGTCAGCGAGCGAGCGCCGCAGTTGCCGGTGATCGTGGTGTCCGGTGCTGGTGTCATGAGCGACGCGGTGGAAGCCTTGCGCCTTGGCGCCGCCGACTACCTGATCAAGCCCCTGGAAGACCTGGCCGTGCTCGAGCATTCGGTGCGTCGAGCCCTTGACCGTTCGCGCCTGGTGCTTGAGAACCAGCGCTATCGCGACAAGCTCGAGGCGGCCAACCGAGAACTCGAAGCCAGCCTGCACCTGCTGCAGGAGGACCAGAACGCCGGGCGCCAGGTGCAGATGAACATGCTGCCGGAAAGCCCCTGGAAGGCCGGTGAATACGCGTTCGAGCACCAGATTATCCCGTCGTTGTACCTGTCAGGTGATTTTGCCGACTACTTCCGTGTGGACGAGCGGCGCATCGCCTTCTATCTGGCGGACGTGTCTGGCCATGGTGCATCCTCGGCATTCGTTACCGTTCTGCTCAAGTTCATGACCACGCGCCTGCTGTTCGAGATCAAGCGCAGCGGCAAAATGCGTGAGTTCAAGCCTTCGCAGGTGCTCAGCCACATCAACCGTGGGCTGATCAACTGCAAGCTGGGCAAGCATGTGACCATGGTCGGTGGCGTCATCGACGAGGACACTGGCCTGCTCACCTACAGCGTTGGCGGCCATTTGCCGTTGCCGGTGCTGTACACCCCAGGGCAGGCCCGCTATCTGGAAGGTCGCGGCCTGCCGGTGGGGCTGTTCGACGAGGCCAGCTACCAGGACCAGGTGCTGGAGCTGCCACCGCAGTTCAGCCTCACCCTGATGTCCGATGGCATTCTGGACCTTTTGCCGGGGGGCACACTCAAAGATAAGGAAGCGTCCTTGCCGGAAATCGTCAAGGAGGCAGGGGGCAGCCTGGAAGGGCTGCGCCAACGTTTCGAATTGGCTACGCTTGGGGAGATGCCGGATGATATCGCCCTATTGGTGTTGAGCAGGAACCTTGAATGAGTACCGGTAGAATCCAGTTCGCCGAACAGAGCGGGACCTTCGTTCTGAAATTTGTCGGTGAAGTGCGCCTGACCCTGTGTTCGGCGCTGGATGCGACGATCGAGAAGATTTTCACTGCGCTGAACTTCTCGGCCATCGTCATCGATCTGACAGAGACCGAAAGCATCGACAGCACCACGCTGGGCCTGCTGGCCAAGCTGTCGATCCTGTCCCGGCAGAAGGTCGGCCTGCTGCCGACCGTGGTCACCACCAACCCGGACATTTCCCGGTTGCTGCAGTCGATGGGTTTCGACCAGGTGTTCAATATCGTCGACCGCCCGATACCCTGCCCGGAGTGCCTGACCGACCTGCCGTCGCAAGATCAGGACGAGAACGTGGTGCGCTCCAAGGTGTTGGAGGCGCACAAGATCCTGATGGGGCTGAACGACTCCAACCGCGAAGCCTTCCATGACCTGGTGAGCGCGCTAGAGCGTTCCTGACCCTTGCTATTTGCGGGTGTTGCGCCGCTCTACAGGCCGCTGAAAGCCCTGTAGGAGCGGGTTTACCCGCGATTGGCCCGGAAAACCAACACAAGCCCTAGCTGCCAGCGCCCATTCGCCGAACAAACTCGGTTGTCTCGCGCCCATCGGCGTTCAGCTGATACACCCGTTCCGGCCGCCCTTCGCCATCGAAGAACACCCAGCCCAACCCCGCGCTGTTCCACAGTCGCTCACCCGCCTTGCTATGGCTGGGCGTGCGCGGCACCACCTCCATTTGCCGACGCTGGGTGAACCAGTTGAGCGGTGAGCGCGGTGAGTAAAGCCAGCGATTGAGCCGATCCAGCACATCCAGCAAGCGGCGGGGAAACGCGTTCTTGATCCCGCTGCTGGTCACCTGCCACAGGTGCGGGCTGCGCTGGCGATGGCGGATCAGCACCTCATAGACAAACGAATAATGCACGTCCCCGGAGAGGATCACGTAATGCCCCGGTGTGCGCGAGTGGCGGAAAATATTGAGGATCACCTGCGCCGCGCCGCGATGGGCCATCCAGTTCTCGGCATCCACCAGCAGCGGGTAGCCCAGCGTGCTGAACACCCGTTGCACCGTCTCGATCAGCTTGACCCCGAAGATGGGTGCCGGTGACACGATGATCGCCGACGGGTGGTCCAACAGCGCCTGTTGCAGTTCGCACAAGGCTTCCCAGTCGAGCAGCCCGGAGGGCTTCTGCAGGCTGTTTTCGCTGCGCCAGCGCCGGGTGCGCGTGTCCAGTACCAGCAGTGGCGGCTCCGTCGGCAATGCGTACTGCCAGCCCTGGAAGCGCAGCAGTTCGCCGATCAGTTCGTCCCGTGCCTCGCCCAACTGCCGGCAACGCCCGACCAACGCCGCGCAGCCATCCGGGTCATTGCCCCAGCCCTGGCACAGCAGGTAACCCAGCAGCGCGTTGCCAATGATGCGCCGGGAGAACGGGTGGCCGTAGGCCGTCTGCTCCCATTGCGCCGACAGGTTCCAGTCATCGGTGATGTCGTGGTCGTCGAAGATCATCAGGCAGGGTAGGTTGGCCATTACGCGTGCCACCTGTGCGAGCCCCCCGCGGAAAGCCTCGATCAGCGGCAGCTCATGGCAATAGCGGGCCTGGCGCTTGTCAGTCAGGCCGGGCGGCATGTCCAGATGCACCAGCGTCCAAGGTACGGGCGACCAGACCAGCAGATACATGGCCATGACCTCGGCGAAGGTCACCAGGTGGTTGTCGGCGTTGCTGGAGGAGAAGATCGGCTTGCGCTTGCCGCCGAAGAAGCGTTCACGCAGGGTTTCGTTGCTTTGCTGGGCTGGCAGCAGGTCGGCACGGTGGTAGTAACAGGCCGGGTGGCGGTAGAGCGCGACGCCAGTGTCTACCAAGGCGCCATCCAAGGTCTCGTCGAACAGGCCCAGGCACTCGATCAGTTCGTGGATGGCACGCAGCATGGGGCCGGCAACGTCATCGGCATAGACCTGGTCGCCGGTCATCAGCAGCATGGCCGGGCGCTCTTCCGGTCGCGGTCCCGTCAAAAGTAGGCGGTCGGCGCAGAGCAGGCCGTCGGCGGCCGGGTGATGGGGTTTGCGGCAGGACCCGTGGAGCAGTTGGTCGAGGCGGTCGCGCAGCACGAAGCTGGGGCGGCTGGCGCCGGGGTAGAGCAGGTGCGGTGCCCAGTCGGCGATCCCTTGACCGTTGTCCAGGCGCAGGTCGTATTCGAGGGTCGTGTTGCTGGGCAGCGGATTGTCGAAATGGATGTCCAGCAGGTGAATGAAGGCGTGCGTGCCAACGGGGATCACCTCAAGACCTATATGGGCGATGATGCCCTCATGTTCGAGGATGAGCTCGGGGCGCAGCGGCTGCGAGCCGACCAGCCAGATGGCCAGGCGCTGGGGCTCCAGGCGGCGAAGTACGGGGCCGGCGAGGACGAGGGGGAGTGTGGCGCTGGGGGTCATCTAAGGCTCGGCTTTATTGAGTATGGCGTCATCGGCCACCCCAACGGAAAACGGGCGGGAAATGCTCTGCATTTACCGCCCGTCGATCAACCCAAATATGTATCAGGCTTTGTCGGCCATCAAGGCTTCGAGCTTTTCCTGGTCCCGAGCGAACTGGCGAATACCCTCGGCCAGCTTCTCGGTGGCCATGGCATCCTCGTTCATCGCCCAGCGGAACTGGCTTTCGCTCAGTTGCTGCTTCGCCTCGCCGGCATTGCCCGGCTTGAGGATGCGAGGCAGTGCGCCCTGGTCATCGGACAGCTGCACCAGCAGTTCGGGGCTGATGGTCAGGCGGTCGCAGCCGGCCAGTTGTTCGATCTGGCCGATGTTGCGGAAGCTCGCGCCCATGACCACGGTGTTGTAGCCGTTGGTCTTGTAGTAGTCGTAGATGCGCGTGACCGACTGCACGCCCGGGTCTTCGGCGCCGACGTATTCCTTGCCGGTGCTTTTCTTGTACCAGTCGTAGATACGCCCCACGAACGGCGAGATCAGGAACACCCCGGCATCGGCGCAGGCCTGGGCCTGGGCGAAGGAGAACAGCAGGGTGAGGTTGGTCTGGATGCCTTCCTTTTCCAGCTTCTCGGCGGCGCGGATGCCTTCCCAGGTGGAGGCCAGCTTGATCAGCACGCGATCGCGCTTGATCCCGGCGGCTTCGTACAGCTCGATCAGCTGGTGGGCCTTCTTCAGCAGCGCCGGCTCGTCGAACGACAGGCGCGCATCCACTTCGGTGGAGATCCGGCCTGGAATGACCTTGAGGATGCCCGCGCCCACCGAGACCGCGAACTTGTCACAGGCCAGGTCGACATTGCCCTTGGCGTCGGCCTTGACCTGCTTGAGCAGGTCGGCGTAGCCCGGGATGGCGGCGGCCTTGAGCAGCAGCGACGGGTTGGTGGTGGCGTCGACCGGCTTGAGGCGGGTGATGGCGTCCAGGTCGCCGGTGTCGGCGACCACGGTGGTGAACTGCTTGAGTTGTTCCAGCTTGGAGGTCATGGGCGTGCTCTGTCCTGTGCAATGACTCGACATTACCCGAGCCCCGGCGGCCCGGCAACGGGCCTGATGCGTGTGGGGCTGCGTGGAAGGTGAGGGTTCGAGTCGAATGCGCGGTAGAGGTTCCCGGGGCTCGGATCTTACGTGCCCCTGTAGGAGCGGCCTTGTGCCGCGAAAGGACCGCAAGGCGGTCCCGGGATTTCTGCCTTGGCGCAATATAACTGGGGCCGCTTTGCGGCCCTTTCGCGGCACAAGGCCGCTCCTACAGGCATCAGCGCCCCTGCAGCAGCTCCGCAGCCTGGTCCAGCACCGCCAGCGGCGTGTCGGTCTTGTGGATGTCCGCCGACAGCAACTGGCGGAAGCGCCGCGCCCCCGGGAAGCCCTGGCCCAAACCAAGGATATGCCGGGTAATGTGGTGCATCGCGCCGCCGCTTTCCATGTGCGCGACGATATACGGGCGCAGCTTGGCCATTGCCTCGGCGCGGCTGATCACCGGCTCGCTGCTGCCGAACAGCTGCTGGTCGACCTCGGCCAGCAGGTAGGGGTTGTGGTACGCCTCGCGCCCCAACATCACACCGTCGAAGGTCTCCAGGTGCGTGCGGCACTCTTCGAGGGTCTTGATCCCGCCGTTGAGCACCAGTTCCAGGTCCGGGAAGTCCGCCTTCAACTGCGCCGCCACGTCATAGCGCAGCGGCGGGATCTCGCGGTTCTCCTTGGGCGACAGCCCTTCGAGAATGGCGATGCGCGCATGCACGGTGAAACTGCGACAGCCCGCGTCGCGCACCTGGCCGACGAAGTCGCACAGTTCGGCGTAGCTGTCGCGGCCGTTGATGCCGATGCGGTGCTTGACCGTCACCGGAATGCTCACGGCATCCTGCATCGCCTTGACGCAATCGGCCACCAGCGCCGGGTGGCCCATCAGGCAGGCGCCGATCATGTTGTTCTGCACCCGGTCACTGGGGCAGCCGACGTTGAGGTTGACCTCGTCGTAGCCGGCCTCTTGCGCCAGGCGCGCACAGGCCGCCAGGTCCGCCGGCACGCTGCCGCCCAGTTGCAGGGCCAACGGGTGCTCGCTGTCGTCGTGGCGCAAGAAACGGTGTGCGTCGTTGTGCAGCAGGGCGCCGGTGGTGACCATTTCGGTGTAGAGCAGGGCGTGTTTGGAGAGCAGGCGCAGGAAGAAGCGGCAGTGGCGGTCTGTCCAATCCATCATCGGCGCAACGCTGAAGCGGCGGGACGGCTCTGGGCGCGTGATCTCTGGCTTTGAGCTTGTTTTTGCTGTGTTTTCGTTCAACGTGTTTCGTACCGATTTTCGGGGGTTTTGGGGCGTTTTTACCAAGCGCTTGGTACAATGTACCAACCGACCAACGACGTGTACCAATTTCCTATGGCAACGATCAGACCGCGCAAGAAAGCCGATGGCACCATCAGCTACACCGCTCAGATTCGCATCAACCGCGACAAGGTGACAGTCTACCAAGAGAGCCAGACATTCGCCCGCAAACAGGCCGCTGTGGCCTGGGCGAAGCGACGGGAGACGGAGCTGGCAGAACCTGGTGCGATCGAGCGCGCCAGTCGCGTGGGGCACAAGGTCAAGGACATGATCGACCGCTACCTGGTCGAGGCCGAGAAAGCCCGGCCGCTCGGGGAAACCAAACGCCGCACCCTTGAGGCGATCAAAAGAAGTCCGCTTGGCGAGAGGGTGGATTCCGATATCTCCCAGCACGTGCTTGTGGACTACGCGCTTTGGCGCATGAGTCCCGAGGGGGGAGGGATTAAGCCGCAGACGGCTGGTAACGATATGGCGCACTTAGGCTCGGTACTGTCGTTGGCCAGGGCGGCTTGGGGCTATGAGATCGAACCCCAGGCGATGCCTGACGCCCGATTGGTTTTGAAGCAGTTCGGCTACAACCTGAAGAGTCGCGAGCGAGATCGACGTCCAGCGCTGGACGAACTCGACCAGGTGCTTGAGCACTTCTTCGAGATGTTGCAGCGCCGGCCGACGGTGATCCACATGCCCAAGGTTGTGGCTTTTGCCATTTACTCGACACGGCGTATGGACGAAATCACCCGCATTCTGTGGGAAGACTTGGATGAGCACCGGCAGGCGGTGAAAGTCCGAGACATGAAAAATCCCGGCCAGAAGATCGGCAACGATGTCTGGTGCCACCTGCCGGACGAGGCATGGCAGATCGTGCATAGTATGCCGCGCGAGTGCCCGGAGATCTTCCCCTACAACACCGACTCAATTGGGAAGGCCTGGGCGAAAGCGTGCAAGATGGGGGGAATCGAAGACTTGCACTTTCATGACTTGCGCCATGAGGGAGTGAGCCGCCTGTTTGAAATGGACTGGGATATACCGAGAGTTTCGAGCGTATCGGGTCACCGCGATTGGAACTCATTGCGGCGGTATACCCATTTGCGTGGGCGAGGGGATCGGTATAAGGGTTGGAAGTGGTTGGATCAGATTATCCAAGCGCCGGTTAAACTCGGGGCTCGGGTTGATTAGTTACCTGGGTAGTGCGCAGAATTGAGCACCTCGTTGTATTCATCTTAGCGAGCGTTCACATCGGACTTGACCGGTGCGCTGGATGAATTGACCGAAGTCGGCCATGATCCGCCTTCTCCGAAACGCCGCTGTGAGTTGAAGGTGAGCGGTCGCGCCACCGAATGCAGGCGGCGGCAAACAGTCTCACAGCAGGTCTGCTGCCTGAGGAAGCGCTCAGGCAGCGAGTTTTGGATCCACTACCCAAATGTTCAGTGGTATTTTTGAAACACCACGCCAGTACTTACGCGCAATCAGCCGACAGCTACTGATGTTTTGGTGCTTTATTGTTTTCTGGCTTGTGCGGGTATCGCTTCATACGAATTTAAATGTGTCGCGGATTAGCGCGACATCGCTGATAAGTCCATTCACGCTGACGTTGGCTTCATTGTCGATAAATAATGCGAATCTAAAGTTTGCGTGGCTAGGGTATTGAAGATTGATTTTTTCTAAGTCGTAAAGGTTTTGATTGCTGGGGCTGATCAGGTTGATGGCTCTTAAATGACTAAAATTTCGGCTAAAGTCTATCGTGAGGCCATGTTCGTGTTTCAGTATTTTGATTTCGTCCTTGCGCCCATTTGGGGGGATTACAATTTTCCCTGGCGTGTCTAGTTTTGGCATCGCAACAAGCCCGTTGGTTATGCAGTTCTCAAGCTTTTCAAATGCAGTTTGGCTAATGTATTTTTCGAGTAGGGAAGACAGTTCTGGGTTTCTCGTCAACTGTGCGAGCGCTTTGTCGCTCTGATCTGGCTGGATTTGCTCATCATCAATAAATAGCGTGCACTGGTCACTCCATTTAATTTTTACATGCTTGTCTTCATTGGCGATATCGAGCATTGCGTCGCTAAAACCCCGGAAGTTCTGAGCTGTTTTCTCGTCGATTTCTTCGGGCTTGTAAATTGCCAAGTCGCGGACGGTGTTGAAGTATCGCGTCAGATCAGGCTCGACTAGGTTGCTTGAGGTTTTGATGACAAATTCGGTGCCCTTTTCGTTGGCTTTTTTTTCAAGGCGATCAATGTGTCTGCTGCCGACTTTGCTTTTTAGTTGATCGAAATGCAGTTCAGCTTTTTCTAGTGAGTCTGCATGGTAAAAAGAATGAAAATGCTCCATTGCTTTGGCTTTGCTTGATCCGCAGAACCAGTCTTTGATTTTATCCCACCACCCCATTTCAGTAGCGTCACTTAAGGATTTTGTATTCATCAGCTTCTGAAGTCTTGCGTCGCTGATCTCTCGGTTGAACGATAATGTGCCGCTCCCTGTGATTGCTATGCTCATCGTTCTTGCCTCATTTAAGTTTTTGGATTCTTATTGTTTCTGAGATTTTGTGATGTATATGCTGGAGTTCGTCGTTTATTTTTATTTTTTCATGTTCATCGTTCAGCGCAGTAGCCCTAGACCGTAACCAGTTAGAGTCAATCGCAGGGCTGATGGGCTCAGCGACTGCTTGTGGCCGAAATTTTACAGCTCGCCATCGTCAGCTTTGGGTCGATAGCCGCCGATCGTAGCCGGCCATCGAGGAAGGTTAGTCAAGACGAATGCAGCTGGCTGACCGGGTCGAATACGATCAGATGATCATTTCGGACGACTGATCAGGTGAGGTGCCGTTTCCGGTTAGCCTGCCCTTAGCGTCTTGTTCAATTGCGCGCACTCTTTGCGCGCAGCATCCCGCTGCTGATCCAGGTAGAGAGCCAGGTCGGCAATGTGGATGCCTCGGGCGCTCTTCTGGCTTGGCTCAAGCCGGGTGATAGGCAGCTGGATCTCCCCTGCCAGTACCTTGCGTTGGAATACGAGTGGCGTGAGGTGCGTGAAGTAGTCGGCGCACACCTGTTCGAGCGAGATTATCGCCAGGCCGTTGTATTGCGCCATCAATACGAAAGCCGTGTTCATGCACTTTTCTCCGTGGCTTGTTGAGCCTGGGCGGGCTGGAAGTTGAGGTCGGGCTTACAGCCCTTCGCTTTGTCTAGAACGTGTCCGACCGACGTATCGGCGTTGTTTATGAAGCCCACCGCTTGGCGAATTTTGGCGCAGCGCTGGTGGTTGCCGCGTGTGCGGGGAATGCCGCAGACATCGCAGGTCACCGCCATGGCCGGGCGGATGAAGGTCTGCATGCCTTTGGCGTCTCGGGAGTTCGGCATATAGGTAGTATTCACAGCCAATACCTCTCAATAGCGTGGCGTGCTGCCGGGGACTGCGTCAGGGTGGTGGAGTTAGCCTGTGCAGTCGCCACGGGGGCACTGCAGGCTGTGTTTTGAGGTGGAATGGTCAGTCTCGCAGCTGCGATAACGCCGGCAGCGATGGCTGCTGATAGAGCGATAGCGAGTCCCAGGGTGATCCCGCGCCAGGTGTTCAGTTCTTTGCGAGTGCTCATGGCTGGGTCCACCTGAGATCGGCTACTGACGTGCTGTCGGTGTGCTGGGCTACCCGTAGGCCGAGCTCCTGGGCGATGTGCAGCTCAAGCCGTGCACCCTTCGAGTCCGGCCAGCCGGGCAGCAGAACCAAGCCCTCGCAGCGAGAGATCTGCACCAGGGCAAGGCGCATGTAGCCGGTCCACGACCTGCACTCTGGCTCTGGGTTCTCGGCAGGGTTCTCGACTTCAAACCCCTCGGCCCGCAGCAGCTCGGCCACGGCATTGAAGGCTGGATAGTTGAGCCCGGGCAGGCCGGTCATCGGGCCTGAAATATAGATGCGCTTCATGCGGCCTCCCGCTGAGCAACGCTCAGGCCCACGGCAACATGCCGCACCCAGATCGGCATGCTGCTGAGCACGAAAGTTTCGCCCTGGGCGACCAGCAGTAAGGTGGTTCCCATCACATCAGCTACGGCTTCTGCAGCAGCTGGTGGGACGGCGTTGCCGATCCGCTCCCGCCAGGCTTGGTCGCTCAGACCGTCCAGCTCCAGTTGCTCCTCCGGGTCGACCAGGCTCTGGATGGCGGCCAGCTCGAAGGTGGTGAAGGGGCGGTGCCATGTCCCATCCAGCGATTCGATTACGCAGGTCAGGCGTTCGTTGGCGGCGGGTAGGCGGGGATCGGCGACACTCCAGCGGCCGTTGTCATGCATCGCGCTGGCGGACACGGCGCCTGCCGGGCCATCCCACGGCACTACGCCGTAATGCCCGCCAGTGAGGTAGGCATCGCCTTTGGTGCGGCGCATGCCGGGCCGGGGGTCGGCGATCGACATGGCGCCGCTGGCGACCTGTTGCGAGCCGGTGACAGTGCCAGCGGTTTGGTTCATTCCGACCACGTTCAGCTTGCGGCTCGATGCGCCGGGGTGCCAGTTGTGGTACCTCGGGTCCTGTACCGCAAAGGCACCCTGGCCGGTGGTGCTGCCAGCAATCACGGTGTTGGCTGAGCTGGTGAAGGGGGTGACCTGATACTTGCCAAAGCCGCTCCCCGCGCGGCGTGGATCAGCCACGCTGAACGTGCCTTGCCCTGGGCTCTTGACGCCAATTACCGCGCCGCTGGTGTCTTCCCAGCGGCGCACGCCGTACTGCTGATACTGCAGGGCGCCGGCTTGGGCGCGTGGATCCGCGATCGAGAACGCTCCGTTCGTTGGGTTGGACTTGCCGGCGACAGTGCCCACGGCTTTCTCCCAGTCGTTTACGCCCAGATAGCCTGCGTAGGCTTCGGGGACGATCACGAAGTCGCGAAGGTAGCCGTCCTCGATCGCGAGGTCGTTGAGGCTGCGCCAGTCTTTGCCGGCCTCGACCAGGGCGAGGCGTACCCAGGTCTTCCACTGCAGTGCGGGAACTCGGTGCATGGGGCCGGCCGCCGCGATGTCGCCGGCCAGCGGCATGCGCCCGAGGATATCGCCTACGGCTCGCAGGCTCTTCTTCTCTGGCTCGTACAGGAACGGCGGGACCTTCTCGACGTGGCGAGCCACCAGCAGGAAGCGCTTGCGGCTCTGGGCCAGGCCGCCGATGACGCCGCAGTCGTGTGTGGTTTCGGCGACTGCATAGCCGAATTGGCCCAGCAGGCTGTTGATCTGGTCGAGCAGGTGCCGGCCGCGAGTGGCGAGGCGTGGTACGTTCTCGAACACTAGCAGCGGTACTGGGTCATCGGCCCAGGCCTCGCAGAACAGCCAGATGCAGCGCAGCGTCAGTTCGTTCAAGGCCTGGTACCGGGGTGTCAGGCTCATGGTTTCGGACAGCAGCCCGCTCGCGCCCTTGCAGGGGGAGCTGATGAACACGGCGTCAGGGCGCTGGCCACCTGCGGCGCGACGGATGTCTTCCGGTGTCGCCTCGCGCCACCCTGGTGGTGGCTCCTTCCCGTGGAAGCGGATGTACTGATCGCGGGTAAACAGGTCGATCAGCGTACCCTTCACGCCCGACAGGCGTTCGAAATCGGCCAGCCCGGCCGGGTCGACGTCGACGCCGCCGATGCACTGCCAGTCGGCCTGCAGGTTGCCAACGATGGGTTTCGAGCGGTTGAATCCTTTGGCGCCGCCGCCCAGGCCGCAGCACATGTGGAAGTGCTTCAAGACGTGCTTGCGAGGGGTCATGCCTGCACCTCCTGCTGGCCGACCAGCAACATGGCTTGGTCGAAGGTCATGACGCGGCCCTTGAAATACCAGCTTGGATCGCGGGCGCTTGTAAGGATCAAGGTGTTGATCAGCGGCGCGGCTTGGCCTGGCTCCCATCCGTCGAGAACGTGGGGTAGCCCCAGAGCCTTCGCGATGGCCTGGGCGTTGGTGGTCTTGCCGCAGCCTTCGGGGCCGTGGACGACGCAGCTACGTGGGGTGCTGGCGGTCATGCTGCTTCCCCCGCGTTGGCTGGGTTGGCCGGGGTGGCGCGCAGTTGGCCATGGACGCGCTTGGCGAGGTCGTCTACGGCGGCGGCCTGTTCGGCAGCCCGTTCGGCTTGATCGGTCGCCTTCAAGACGCTCAGCGTGCGCTGGGCCAGACGTAGCGTTTCGGCGGTGCCGAGTAGTTTGTCGTAGTCTGCCCTGGTCACCGCCATACCGGTGTAGGACATGATTCGTTGCTCCAGCTCGCGGATGGTGTGGGTGTGGGCTGCGGTGATGCGTTGCGACTGCGCTCGCACCTCGTCGAGCTCCAGGCTCTTGTCGGCGAGGTTGTCGATCAGCGCCTGGGTCTGGCACGCATAGACTGCGTTACGCTCTTCAAGCCCCGCCTCCCGGCCGGCGTCGTACATCCGGCGATGGGAGCGCGCGAGTGGGTAGGGGAGTGCTGTCAGGGTGATCAGCCAAATAATCCCCATGGCCATTGCGTAGTGATGCGGTTGCATGTGGTGTGCTCCGAAGTAACCCGCCACCGGGAAGGGTCAGAGTCGGTGGCGGGCTAAATGCCCCTGAAGGCCGGGGCCGCCTGGTTCAAGCGGTTTGCGAGGCTTGTTCGGCCTGGTCGTCGAGGTACTGCGCGATGCTACGCAGGTAGAACACGTTCTGTGCTTTCACTGAGTTGTGCATCTTGCTCATCTTCAACTCGATTACGCCCTTGTTGATCAGCTCCCTAAAGCGGCGGTCTGACCCGATGTGGGGGAAGTAGTGCTCCCTCACCTCGGTTAGTGTCAGGTAGGGGGTGGGCCATTCGCGGCGCAGCTGTTCTAGCGTGGTCATGCGCACTCCCCGAGCCCCTCATGGCCGGGCTGGAGCTTCGCGCGAACGGCTGCGGCGAGGTGCTCCTTGTCGGATCCGGTGACTGCGGCGCATACCTCGCCTTGGTCGTTGGTCACAACTGCGCCAAGGGGGAGTGCTCGGTTGACGGTGTTGATGACGTAGGCGATCTGGCCGACCAGTAGCACTTCGTCCACGCTGTCCTGCGCCTCCAGGAGGGCAAGTGCCTCTTCCGACATTGCACCGGAATCAGCTCGGCCGTTGGCCAGGTCCTGCAGGAAGTCGCGCAAGGATTGGCATTTGGTCGCCAGCCTGCGGGGAAGGGTCAGCGAGCTGACAAGCGGCCCCATCGTCACCTTGATGTGATGGGTCGTGTTGTCGTTCTCGATGTAGACCTGGGCGTCGAGCGATGCCTCGGGACGTTGCAGCTTGCAGGTTGCGGTGCCGCCATGTTCGAGGGTGCGCTCAAGCACCATGACCCGGCTGAGGGGGATGGTGAATTCGCTCATGCGGCACCCCCGGTCGCTGGTACTGCTTGGGCGTTACCGTTTGCGGAAACGACGATGTGGAGACCGGTACGGCGCTGAAATGCGTCGATGCGGGCTCGGCTGCACGCGGTAGGGTGCAGAAAGACCTTGGAAGTGAGTGTGTGCTGTGCGGTTTTCATATCTCAGCCCTTCAGTCAGAGGTGTAAAGCTGAGATAAAATTAGTATTACTGATTTAAGCTGTCAACAGTGGCACTGATATTTCTGGTGGGCGGGTATGAAAAAACCCGCCGAAGCGGGTTTGTGTAGGTTACAGGTCTACGATTTTTCTTCGTGCTCTACCGCAGATGGTCCATTCCTCATCCAGCCGGATGATGCGCTCAGGCCAGTCAGGGTTGGTGGCATAGAGATAGTACTTGCCGCCTTCCATTCGGAGTTGCTTGAGGGTGGCGGCCTGGTCGCGGGTGCGCTTGGCGACGACGAAATCCCCTGTTTCCCATTGCATGTCTGGATCCACAACAACTTTTTCGCCTGGCTTGAAGTCAGGTTCCATGCTGAAGCCCTCCACGCGTAGAACAAAGGCGCGTGGACCTGCGGGGCCTCCAGCCTCTACCCAGTCGTCGGCATCAGATGGCTGGAACTGCTCAATGGCCTCACAGAACGCGCCTGCCTTCACATAGCCAATCACCGGCAGAAGGCGGCCGGCTGGGCCAAGGGGCGTGGTGTTTCTGATAGATAGGTTGGCATTGTCAAGCTGGTGGGCCTTGATAAGGCGCGGGCTCACCTCTTCAGGAGCGAAACGCAGAACTCGACTCAGGCTTATTAGTGCGGTGATGTTGAGCGGGATTTTGCCATTCATGTACTGGCTGACCACGCTTTGACTGGACCAGCCGCACTCATGAGCAACTCGCTCCTGGTTGAGGCTTGGGTCCTCGGATTTGCGGGCTCTGTAGATCGCCTTGAGGCGATCGGCTTCTTGGGCCTGGTAAGGGGGTTTGGTAGTCATGTCCATCAGACTATTAGCGTCCCTTATCGTCATCAAAGAGTGTTGCTTATTTTTTGCTTGCTCGAAAAAAGAAGTAATACTAATATTCGCGCACTGACCCATTGAGGACATTGGGATGGAAAGCGAGTTTGGTGTGCCTTTGCGAGATTTCGCAAAGGACAAGAGCCAGCCGGAGTTGGCTGAGCTACTTGGTGTCACGCAGAGCGCGGTTTCTCAGATGCTCAACTCATCGCGCGATATCCGTGTGCGGTGTGATGAGGCTGGGGAATGCACGGCTGTCGAGATCCGTCCAATTGGACGGCGCCGCAAGCCGGAACACTAGGGTGCTGGGCTGGGGACTCTGACCTCCCCAGCCCAGCTACGACGTCGCACAGCACAGTACGGTCGTGGTTGTAGGATAGGTCTTACCTGGCCCTATGACTAGGCCGTAAACCGAGGATTTACGGTTATGAGTCGCATTGATCTATTGCCGGGCGCTGGCCCGGTCCTCACCTTGCGGCAGGCGCTCTATCGCGCTGGTCGCGATTATCACGGTGGTATCACCAGGCTGGCCTTCGACATGGGGCTAGAGGTGGATACCTTGCAGAAGAAGCTCCACCACAACGAAGAGCGCCGCTGGCCAACCCCCGACGAGTTGGAAGAGATCGTGCAGTTGACCGCCGATCCGCGTCTGCTTGATGCGCTGGTCCGCCCGGCCGGCGTGGTGTGGTACCGCCCTGAGCCGGTGCCGGCTACCAACGATGCGCTGCAGGCTGTGGCGAAACTCCTCGAAGAATCCGGCCAGTTCGTGGGCAGTCTGCACGACGGTGCCTCGGACAAGATATGGACCTTGGCTGAGGTGCTGGATCTGGAGCAGCGGGGGTTGGATGTTATCCGCCAGGTGCTCGCCATCACGGCGGGTGCGCGCGAGGCCATGGAGGACATTAATCATGGCTGATGAAGTCGATTTCGCTAATGACCACGCCGAGTACTTCCTCCAGCTGTCGCTGCAGCGTCTTGCACGACTGCCGGTCAAGCCGAGCGCGCAGTTCTGCGAGGACTGCGACGAGCCGATCCCGCTGGCCCGCCAGCAGTCGGTTGCTGGCTGCGAAACCTGCGTTGATTGCCAGAGCCTGCGGGAGCGGCGCCGATGAGCGAGCGCCCAACTCCTGCCACAGCTGATTGGGCGCGGCGTTACATTGAAACCTTCGGTCTGGCCCTGGTCTCGATTGAGCCGGGTGAGAAGGGACCGAAGGGTGCCGGGTGGAATAAGCCTGGTGGCTATTTCACTGATGCCTTGAAAGCTCAAGCGTTCTGGACCGCGAACCCGAACCACAACCTCGGTGTTGTGCTCGGGCCGAGTCGCGTCTGCTCGCTCGACGTTGATGATGTCGAGTTGACCCGGCAGGTCTTGCAGCAGACGCTCGGGTTAGATGTCGATGCACTCGCTGATGCATACCCAACCTCGGTGGGCAACCCTGAACGATTCCGCGTGATGTTCCGCGTCCCTGACGGCGTGGAACTGAGCCGTCATGCCCTGGTTTGGCCGAACAAAAACGACCCGGATGGCGCCATCTACAAGGGGCTCATGGCGCAAGTGAAGACTGCTATGGCCGAGGGTGATACCGGCCGCGAGGCAGCTTTCCGCACGGCAGCTGAGCCCTTCAAGAAAGTGACAGTTTTCGAGCTGCGGGGCGGCCTGGTGCAGGATGTATTGCCGCCATCCATTCACCCTGGCACTCGTAAGCCCTACACATGGCGCACCGAGCCAGAGGCGGGTGGCTTGCCGGACCTGCCGGCCGAATTGCTGGCTATCTGGCAGGGCTGGGACGAGTTCAAGCCAAAAGGGGAGGCCGTTTGCCCGTGGAAACCGAAGCTGGCTGCGCCTGCCGTTAGGCCAGCTCCAAAGCCATCCATGGCAGCAGCCCGGTCTGGTGACAAGCTCCCCGAGGTCATCCCTGAATTCAATCGCATACATGACATCGCCACGATAATTGAGGCGCACGGCTATAAGCGTATCGACGGGAAGTGGTTGAGCCCACACAGCAGCTCTGGGATGCCTGGCGTGACCATCACGGATGGCAAGCTGTTTTCACATCACGCCTCCGACCCGCTGGCCAACGACCACAGGAACGATGCGTTCGATGTGTTCTGCATCCTGGTGCACGATGGCGATCGGCGGGCGGCCACCAGGGCGGCCGCGAAGATCCTCGGTATCGAGGCCAAGTCGCGACCCCCGGCACCGCCGCCGATGGGCGAGCTTCCCCGTACCCCATCGATGGTCGAGCAGGCCGGCCACGACGACCAGTCAGCTTGCACTGATGTTGAGCCAGCGCCCAGTCCGGCCGGCTCCTCGGCCTCCGGGGGGGAGGGGGGCAGTGCGCTGGATATCGAAGGCGCTATGCGCCGCTTCGCACTGATCGAAGGTACCACGCACGTCTGGGACATCGACAAGGCGAAGCCGATGAAGAAATCGGGCTTCGAGGCGTTGCTAGGCAAGCCGTTAGCCAAGGAGTGGATGGAGCGGGCCGACAAAAAGCTGATCTCCCCTGAACAGGCCCAGGAGCTGGATGAAGCACGGCGCCTTGCGAGCAAGAAGGGCGGGGCGCTAAGGCTGGACCCCATCGAGCGCTATGTGTACATCGACGGTACAAAGGATGTCTGGGACCGGGAGAAGAAGCGGCGAATCCCGGAGGGGGCTGTGAAGATGGCCCTAGGCGAAGAGTACAAGTGGTGGCTGAACTGTCGGGAGCGTCGTGTGGTGGACGTCGATCACATCGTGTTCGACCCGACCATGACCAAAGACCCAAATACCTACATCAACACCTTCGAGGGGCTGCCCCTGGAGCCGGTGCGGAATGATGCCGCCTGCGAGAACCTGCGCTGGCTGATCTCGTTCTTGTGCAACCACGACGAGCAGGCGCTGAGCTGGCTGACGAAGTGGCTCGCGTTCCCGTTGCAGCACATGGGCGCCAAGATGGATACCGCCGTTCTGATGCACTCGATCATGGAGGGCTCGGGCAAAAGCCTGCTGTTCGCCGACGTCTTCGGTCAGCTTTACGGACAGTATGCGGCGACGGTCGGGCAGACGCAGCTAGAAGGCAGCTTCAACGCCTGGCAGAGCCGCAAGCTCTGGGCAGTGTTCGAAGAGGTCGTCAGTAGGGACCAGCGCTACAACCAGGTCGGCAAGATCAAGCACATGATCACCGGCAAGACGGTGCGCATGGAGTCTAAGTTCATCAACGGTTGGGAAGAGGCCAACCACATGAATGCGGTCTTCTTGAGCAACGAGATCATGCCCTGGCCGATCAGCGACGCTGACCGACGGATGCTGGTCATGTGGCCCATGGAGACGCTGCCCGTTGAACGTCAGAAAGCGATCAGTCACGAACTGGCCCATGGTGGAGTCGCAGCCTTGTACGGCTGGCTGTTGGCTGTCGAGCTGGGTGATTTCGACCAGCGTACCCGCCCTCCGAAGACAGAAGCGCGGCAACGGTTAGTCGCGCTTAGCCGAACAGCATGGCAAACTTTCCTGCACCTCTGGCAAACTGGAGAGCTTGGTCGAGGCCTATGGGGTTGCTGTCTCGCGACCGACCTTTACGCATTGTTCATTGAGTGGTGCTCACGTAACAAAGAGCACTCTATGAGTCAGACGAAGTTCTCACTGATGCTCAGTGCAACGGTCGATAAGACGCGCTCGATCCCATGGACAGAGAGGAATAACCGGCGATTCGCGGCGTTCTTCTTCCCCGATGGACCTGAGGCTTCCCTGCCCCCATCGTTTAATGCGGCCGAGCTTGGGCAAGCCGTTATCACCTGGCGCAGCAAGGCGAAACTTGCAGGGTGGAACGTCGATGCGTGGGAACACGTAAAGGGGGGCGCTGCATGAAACCAAGAACCCCCGTGTTGGGTGTGTTGGGTTTGTGTTGGGTAGGTTTGAGCAACTCAACACGCGTAGAGACCCCGAATTTCAAGGCTTCCCGTACCCCTGTGTTGGGTGTGTTGGGTTCGCGCGCGCGCGTGCGTGCGCGTGATTTATTTCTCATGCCCCGGCAGCTCAATAAAAAAACCTATGCGAGGACTCAAAAACCCAACAAACCCAACACACTCAACACACCTATTGAAAATGCATTGAATTCATTGGGTTTTATCTGTGTTGGGTTTGTGTTGGGTTGCTGGTTTTTGTGTTGGGTACTGATTCTGGAGGGATGCCTATGACGATGAACCACGGATTGCGCCTCCAGATCCTGGTGCAACTTGCCCAGCACCAGGTCGACATGGCTCAACTGATCGACCAGACCGAACGCCTGCGCCTGGTGGGCGAGTTGATGAAGCACTGGGGAGAGCAGCGTGGGAAGCTGGGACTGGAGGCGAGTCTTGGCAGCCAGATGGGCACGATCATGGAGTGGAAGGGATCGGCGCCGCGTACAGGGTCGTCTGGTGCGCGCATTCTGGTATCGGGTGCGGGCCTCGACCATGCCGCAGCAGAAGTTGATGCGGCAGTGGCGGAGCTGGCGCGGCGTGATGCTCGGGGTGCAACCCTGGCCAAGCTGGCCGAGCTGCGCTACCTGCACGACGCGACGGTACGTGAGCAGATGCGCGAAGTAGGGCTGGCCGAGGACGCTGATCGTACCTACCGCAACTGGGTGAAAGCGCTGCACCTGCAGGTGCTGGGCATCCTGGGAGCGAGGGCGGGGCGGGTTCGCTTGATGACCGTTCGTCGGGTCACTATGCAACTTGCCTGCAACATGGATGCTACATAACGACCACATGGCTGCGTACCGAAAAATACCGCTTTTCGGTTTTTCCGGTCGCTGGTAAAAAGGCGCCACGATATCAAAAGTGCGCTTAGGCGCTTCCCCCCACAAGCACCGTGCTGTGCAACCCGCTCCGATCTGTCGGCGCATCGAGAACCCTGCCATCTGGCGGGGTTTTCTTTTTCCGGCATCGTGCTTTGCCAATGAGGCTTACATGAACAGCGAGCAACAAGCGTTAGTCGAGATGCCGATCTGGATGGTGATCGTACTGTCCCTGGTCGGCGGGGTGTCGGGTGAAATGTGGCGGGCGGACAAGGCGGGTGCTCGCGGCTGGGGATTGGTTCGCCGGCTCGCGCTGCGTTCGGGGGCCTGCGTTACCTGCGGGCTCTCGGCCAACATGCTGCTGTATGCGCTCGGCGCCTCGGTGTGGATGGCGGCGGCGGTCGGTTGCTTGACCGCGATGGCCGGTGCCGATGTCGCGATCAACCTCTACGAGCGCTGGGCCGCCAAGCGGCTGGGCCTGGCGCAGGTGCCGCCAGCTGGCACCGAGGCAGGCCAGTGAGCCGGCTGGGGGCAGGGGGTGGGGGCCGATTTTCTGGGTCCTCCCCCCGGGCCGCCCCCTACACGGGTGCGCAGACTCGCGGTTTCTCTGCAGCTGGAAATCTGGCAGGGATGTCCGTCTTTTCAAGGACTTAGTGATGGGCAAGACAGTCAGCAAGGTCGAACTGGGTGAGATCGTTGGGCGCGACGAACGTACGTTGAGCCGGTGGCAGAACGAGGGCATGCCGGTTGATGAGTTCGGCGTGGGTCGCGGCAACGAAAACCAGTACGACACCCAGGCGGTAATCGAATGGTTGATGCGCCAAGCCGCGTTGAACGGCAAGAAGGAGTCCGCACGGGACCGACTTGACAGGCTGCGTGGCGACCGCGAAGAGATCGCACTGGCTCGGGAGCTGGGTGAGGTTGTGGTCGAGGCCGAAATGGTCGAGCGCTTCGAGGCGGTGATCACCGCAGCGAAGATCGAGTTGCTGAACACCTTCCCCGATGAGCTGGCGATTTCGCTGTCCGCCAAGTACGGCGTGCAAGTGGATAACCAGCTGATCCGCGAACCCATCGAATCAATACTGAGGAGGTTGTCCGCGTATGACGAGGACGACGATCTCGCCGGGGATCCTGACGAGCCAGACGACGAAGAGGGCTCTGAAGAAGACGGCGAGTAAGGCGATACGCCGTGTCTGCCGCAAGTGGGCGCCGCCGCCACGCATGTCCATCATCGAATGGGCGGACCGGTTCCGCTGGCTGGCCCCAGAGGAGTCGGCAGCACCAGGTAAATATCGGTTCGATAAAACGCCGCACTTGATCTGGCCGGGTGGCCCGCTCGAAGCGCTGGACGATCCGAACGTCTCCGAAATCGTGGCCCGCAAGTCAGCCCAGGTGGCCTGGACATCGGGGGTGCTGGGCAATGCCCTGGGCAAGTGGATCGATCTCGACCCGTCGCCGATCCTTGTCTTGTTCCCCAAGGCCGAAGCGGCCAAGCAGTACGTGGCGGAAAAGCTCGAACCGATGATCATGGCCACCAAGCGGCTGCGGAGAAAGGTCGACCTGCGCAGCCGCAAGTTGCAACAACGCCAGGACTTCAAACGGTTTCCCGGCGGATTTCTCAAGATGGTCGGCTCCAACAGCCCGGCCAGCGTAAAGTCGACGCCGGTTCCACGGGTCGCTATCGAAGAGCCCGACGACTGCAACCTGAACCTGCGGGGGCAGGGGGACAGTATCAAGCTCGCCAAGGAACGTCTGAAGACGTTCTTGCGGTCGAAGATCATCATCGGTGGCACCCCGACCATTAAGGGCTTGTCGGCGATCGATGCCGAGATGGAGCTGTCAGACAAGCGCGATGGTCTGGTCCCGTGCCATGGTTGCGGGCATGTGCATGCGCTGAGTTTCGAGCACTTGCACTGCGATGAAGACGAGCACTACTTCCACGCGGTGTACGGCAAATGCCGGCCGGAGACGGCTTACTACGCCTGCCCACACTGCGGCGAAATCTGGGATGACCACCAGAAGAATGCCAACCTGGTCGATCCGCGCTGTCGTTGGGTGGCAACGGCCGAGTTTCGTGGCATTGCCGGCTACAACATCAACGAGCTGTATGCCACGTTCCCTGGCTCCCGCTTCGAAGTGCTGATGGAGAAGAAGTTGCAGGCTGAGCACGCCGCGCGGCAGGGCAACATTGGTCCGATGATCGCCTTCACCAACAGCTCGATGGGCGAAAGCTACGAGTACAAGAGCGACGCGCCCAAGACCGACGAACTGGAGAAACGCGCCGAACCTTACGCCGAGCTCACTGCGCCGAAGGGCGTGCTGCTGGTGACAGTCGGCGTCGATGTCCAGGGCGACCGCCTTGCCGTGCTCTTCACGGGCTGGGGGCGTGGGGAGGAATCCTGGCGGTTGTACTGGGGCGAGCTGCCCGGCAACCCCATCGACCCCCACGACCCGGTGTGGACGGAGCTGGACCGGATGATCGCCACGCCGATCCCCACCGAGAGCGGCGCCCAACTTGCCGTGTCAGCGGTCAGTATCGACAGCTCCGACGGCAACACCAGCGACGCCGTATACACCTACGTGCGGGATCGCCAACGCTTCAACATCATGGCGATCAAGGGCGCATCGATCGACAGCCGGGACCGGGAGATTTTCACCAAGCCGGCCCAGTCGGCGGACACCAGCCAGGACAACACCAAGGCCTCGAAGTATGGCCTGCGCGTGTTCATCGTTGGCACCCACAAGGCCAAGACGCTGATCGATGGCCGGATGCGGCTCAAGGGCAGCGGACCAGGGCGCATGCACTGGTACAGCGAGATCCGCGTGGACTACTACGAGCAGGTGACCAACGAGGTCCTGGCGCCGCACCCGCGCACACCCAGCAAGATGGTCTGGCAGAAGAAAGCAGGCCGACGCAACGAAGCGCTGGATTGCGAGGTGTACGCCCTGCATGCGGCGCGCAGCCTCAAGACCCACCTGCTGCGCGATCACGAATGGGATCAGCTGGAGCAGCAACTGCTGCAGCCCACCCTCTTCACTACTGAACAGGCGGTGGCGCCGGTTCCTCGCCGCGCTGTCACGCGCGGTAGGGGCACGCGGAGCCGCGTCCACTAACCGAGGTCACCATGAGTGATGCACAAAAACGCCTGGACGAGGTCCGGGCGGCGATCTCGCGCGTCCTGAAAAACGGCCAACGCTTGCGTCGGCAGGATCGCGAGGTACAGCTGGCCGAGCTCAACAGCCTGCGCTTGCTGGAGAAGCAGTATGCCGACGAGGTCGACCGTGAGCGGGCTGCGCTCCAGGGCCGGGGCCGCAACCGCATTTCATACGTGGGACTCTGACCATGTGGCCGTTTCGAAAGCAGGAGTCGGCTGCCGATCAACTGATGACCGAGGCGATCCGCGTGGCCAGGGGGGCCGTCGATAACCAACAGATTGTCGCCCAGGGTGGCGGTGGTGGGGTTGAAACCCGTTGGCGCGGTGCGTCGCGGGTGCTGCGTAGCGTGGCCAGCTGGTTGCCAGGCCTTGGCAGCCCCCGGCGCGACCTTAACCAGAGCGAGCGCCGCATGTTGGTGGCACGCTCCCGCGATGCCATGCGTAACCATTTGGTGGCCCGTGCGGCCATCACGCGATTGCGCACCAACGTAGTGGGCACCGGGCTGGTCTGCCGTGCCCAGGTCGACCATGAGGCGCTGGGTATCACCGAGGAAGAGGCTGAGCAGCTCAACGGTGAGCTGGATCGGCTGTGGTCGCTGTACGCCGATGATCCGAGTGAATGCGACGCCGAAGCGACGCTTAACCACTATCAACTGCAAGCCCTGGTGCTGGTGTCGTCGATGGTCGCGGGCGACGTATTCGTGGCTAGTCCCGATCAGGAGCGGCCTGGCTGCATCTTCAGCACGCGGTTGCAGCTGATCGAGTCCGACCGCGTCGGCAATCCGAATGGCGGCATGGACCGGGCTGACCTTGTCGAGGGCGTCGAGTTCGATGGCCTTGGCGCACCGGTCGCGTACCACGTCTGTACCGGCTACCCCGGTGAGCATCTGGCAGGCAAGACGCTGGTCTGGGAGCGGTTGACTGTGTTCGGTGCCGAGACGGGGCGTCGTCGTGTGTTGCACGTCATGGCCGACAAAGAACGGCCAGGGCAGAAGCGCGGGGCACCGTACCTGTCGCCGGTGCTGGAGCCGCTGCAGAAACTGGAGCGCTACAGCAGCGCCGAGCTGATGGCGGCCGTGATCTCGGCGATGTTCACCGTGTTCATCAAGAAGAGCGCCGACTTTAACCCAGGCAATCTGCCGATGTCCGCGCTCAGCGAAGAGCAACCGGGAGGAGATGACACCTCGGACGGTGCGCTTGCGCTGGGGGAGGGGGCCATCGTTGACCTCGGTGTGGGTGAGGAGCCGATGGTGGCCAACCCCAGTCGGCCCAACGCCCAGTTCGATCCGTTCTTCACTGCGGTGGTGAAGGAGATCGGCGCCGCGCTGGAGCTGCCACTGGAGGAGCTGCTACTGCACTACAGCAGCAGCTACAGCGCTGCCCGCGCCGCCATGCTCCAGGCTTGGCGCTTCTACAGCTTGCGGCGTTGGTGGCTGGCCTGCGACTTCTGCCAGCCCAGCCGTGAGCTGGTCATCGATGAGGCCGTGGCCAGAGGCCTGGTGAACCTGCCGGGCTACAGCGATCCAGCCAAGCGCAAGGCCTATTGCCAGGCCATCTGGATTGGCCCGGCGCGCGGCGCGATCGATGAGTTGAAAGAGGCCAACGCAGCCGGAAAGCGCATCGAGATCGGTGTGAGCAACGAGACGCTGGAGACAGCGGCCATGACCGGCGAGCCCTGGCAACAGGTGATTCGTCAGCGCACCCGCGAAGTCACCTACCGGCGACAGCACAGCATGCAGGCGCTGCCCAAGAGTGGGCTTGAAAACCCGCCAGACCCCAAACCCGAAGAGGAATAGAGATGCTTCGAGCACTTGAGCTGGCTGCCTCGCAGCCCTGGCTGATGCTGCCCGACGCCTTGGACAACCTGCTGACCATCTCCGACCGCATGGGCGATCCGGTGGCGCTGGCGACCAAGCGCGGCGAGCGGCTGGAAGAAACCCGGCGCGTCACCATGCGCGGCAATGTGGCGGTGGTGCCGGTCACCGGGCCGATCTTCCGTTACGCCAACCTGTTCACCGAGATCAGCGGTGCCACCAGCACCCAGGTTCTGGCCACCGATATCCAGCGCGCCTTGGATGACCCCAAGGTCAAGTCCATCGTGCTCAACATTGATAGCCCAGGTGGTGTGGCGTCGGGCATCAACGAGCTGGCCGAGATGATCTACGAGGGACGGTCGCGCAAGCGCATCGTCGCGTACATCGGCGGGATGGGTGCCAGTGCGGCCTACTGGATCGCTTCGGCGGCTGACGAGATTGTCATCGACGAGACCAGCATGGCCGGCAGCATTGGCGTGGTTGTCGAGGCGGTGGTCGAGAACGAGAAGGTCAGCGGTCGCACTCGGTACCAGATCGTCAGCCGCAATGCTCCCAACAAGCGCCCGGACATCGCGACGGAAGAGGGGCGCGCGAAGGTGGGTGAAACCATTGACGCCCTGGGCGAAATCTTCGAGGGCAAGGTTGCCCGCAACCTCGGCGTTGCTGCCGAGAAGGTGCCCGAGATGGGCGACCACGGCGGCATCCGCGTCGGTGCGGACGCCGTCAAGCACGGCCTGGCCCATCGCACGGGCTCGCTGGAATCCCTGATCACTGAACTGGCCAAGCCGGCCATCAACTCCCCAAGGATACACACCATGACCACAGTCAAGACCACGGCAGAACTGCGCACCGCGATTGCAGCGGGCACCGACCCCAACACCATCGAGATCGCCCAAGCCGAGCAGGTAGACACTGCGGCCATTCGCGCCGAAGGCGCCACGGCTGAGCGTGAGCGTATCAAGGGTATCAACGCGCTGGCCGTCAAAGGCTTCGAGCAGGAGATCGGCGCAGCCATCGACGACGGCCGCTCGGTCGAAGCCACAGCCTTGTCGCTGCTCAAGGCCTCGCAGGATCGCGGTATCTCGCTGTCCGGCATCAAGAGTGATGCCCAGGGCGTCACCGGTACCACCCCGCCCGCTGGCGGCAAGGAAGGCGATCGCAAGGCCGCCGTTAGCGCAATCGCTGCAGGCGCCTCGCGCCGCTGAATAGGAGCCTCACATGACAAACCCCGTACGCAGTTCCTACCTGCCGAGCCAGCTCTCTGCGGGTGACTTCCCGATCGTGATGGACGCTGCGGTGATCGCTGCCGGCCAGAAGCTGCGCCGTGGCGCAGTGTTGGGCCAGATCACGGCCAGCAAGGAGTACCAGCTGAGCAAGGCCGCCGCTGACGACGGTTCCCAGGTGCCCAGTGTGATCCTCGATCAGGACGTTGACACCACCGAGGGGGCGAAGAGCGCACCGGTCCGTCTGACCGGCCAAGTGCTGGGCAGCCAGCTCACCTTTGGCGAAGGGGTGACCCTCGCCGCCGCAAAGGCCGCCCTGCGGCCTCTCAGCATCTTCATTCGATAACGGAGTTCCAATGGATATCTTTGACACCCTGACCATGCTGGAAGCCGTCGAGCAGATGGCGTTGCCGCGACGTTTCCTCATGAACACTTTCTTCAACGGCGGCACCCCGGAGACCTTCCCGACCGAGACGGTCACCATCGACATCATGAAGGGCCAACGCAAGATGGCGCCCTTCGTTCACCCGACCTTGCCTGGCAGCGTGTCGCAGGGTACCGGCTTCAGTTCGTCGACGTACAAGCCGCCGTACATCCAGCCCAAGCGCGCTACCCGTGCAGAGCAGATCTTGAAGCGGGGTGCGGGTGAGACGCCGTTCTCGACCAAGACGCCCGCCGAGCGCGCGGGCGAACGGCTCGGCCGCGACCTGGTGGATCTGGATGACGAGATCACGCGCCGGGAAGAGTGGATGTGCGCCCAGGCGCTGACCACAGGCCGGATCCGGGTTGTTGGTGATGGTGTTGATGACACCATCGATTTCCTCATGGAAAACACCCACAAGGTCACCTTGGCCACTGGGCGTTGGAACACCGCTGGCTCCGACCCCATCGCGAACATGCGTCAGTGGCGCCGCCTGATTGCCAAGGACTCGGGCCGATCGGCGAACGTCGCGGTGTTCAGTGGCGAAGCGCAGGACGCCTTCCAGGGGAACGAAGCAGTTCTGAAGCAGCTGAACAGCCGCCGCGTCGACATGGGTTTGATCAAGCCAGAGGAACTACCGGATGGCGTGACCTACCTCGGCTACCTCAATGACCCAGGGGTGGACATCTTTGTCTACGACGAGTGGTACCTGGACGACGAGGGCACCGAGCAACCAGTGATTCCGGCAGGCGGCTTGATCCTGGGTTCCACTTCGACCCGCAACGCCATGCTCTACGGCGCCATTCAGGATCTGGAAGCCATCGAGAGTGGCATGGTGGAGGCGGCTCGGTATCCCAAAAGCTGGATCACCAAGGAGCCGAGCCAGCGCTGGCTGAAGGTTCAGGCGGCACCGCTGGCCGGCCTGCTCGAACCGAACGCATTCCTCTTTGCGAAGGTGGTGTGACATGGCTGCGAAAATCGAATACGTGGTCGTTGACGGTTGCTTGCAGGATGGCAACGAGGTCATTCGCGAAGGTGAGGTCTACACCCCGCCCAGCAAGGAGGTAGCCGAGCTGCTGCTGGATGAAGGCAAGATCGCGCGCCGTGGTCAGTTGCCGAAGGATGGTGCGGACGACGGTGACTGATCATGGCCTTCCGTGACCAGGTGGCGGAGATGGACGCGGTGCTGCTGGACGAGCTGGGTGACGAAGTGGAGATCGAGGGCATTGCTGGTCCGGTGGCGGGCTTTATGTCCGTGCCCTGGCAGCAGCCTAAAGTCGGCTCGATCAACACAGGCCTGCGGCAACCGGTCTTTTCCGTACGTGTGGGGGACGCTGTTGGTATCAAGGAGGGGTTGCACCTGGTGTGCGATCTCGCTCCAGCCGATGGCGGTGGGCGGTACATCATCGTCAAGCGTGATCCAGACGGCACAGGCTGGGTCAACTTCGCTCTGCGGGAGGTGCGATGAGTGTCGGCAGCTTTCACAAGCAGTCAGCCAGCACAGGCCTGATCATGCTTCAGGCCAATGCGCGGCAGGTGAAGGGATTCGAGCAGTTCGCTGGGTTACTGCCCAAGGCCATCCTTGCTGCCGAGCGGCGTGCGATCAACAAGACGTTGCGGTGGTTGCGTACTCACATTGCGCGGGCGGTAGGCAGGCAGGAGCGTATCGGCATTGCGGCGGTGCGGCAGCGCCTGCGGGCCTATACCGCAGGTAGCAACGGACAGGGCAAGCTCTGGTTTGGCCTGAACCCGATCGAGGCCAGTCGTGCGGGGCGGGTCAGGGAGGCTCGTTCCGGCGTCTCGGTGGCCGGTCGGCGCTACCAGGGCGCGTTCTTCAGGCAGGTATACGGCAACAAGCCGGATATCTGGATCCGCACGGCCAGCAAACATTTCAATGCCAGCGACTATCCCGACAGCGAGATCGCCAAGGCCGGGGGCGCGAGTTCTGGCTGGATTGCCGAGAACGACAGCCGCTTCCCGCTGGCCAAGGCCAAGATCTCCCTGGAAGAGGTCCGGCCCCACTTCGAGTCCTGGACCAGTAAGGCCCATCAGCGCCTGCTGGTGGTGATGGAGCAGGAGTTGAACTTCGAGCTGCATAAGCTCTCACGGAGAAACGGTAATGGTTGAGGATCCGATCCCTCTGGCGAGGGTGTATGCCGCGATGGAGCGAACCATCGCTGAGGCCATCCCTGGCTTGCGTTACGTGGGCACGATGCCGGGGATGCTTGAAACCATCGAGGTCCCTGGCGTCGTGCTGGAACTGTCTGGGTTCGAGCCGGCTGATCGTGACCCTGGTACTGGAGAGGTAGCGATCGAGGCACGCTTCGAGGCCAGGCCGATCGTTGGTGCCGAGTGCGACGATCACCTGCATGTAGTGGCGTTTATTGCGGCTCAGCTCGCGGTGCTGCTGCGTCTGCAGACGTGGGGTCTTGAAGTCGAACCCGCGCACCTGGTACGGGCCGAACCCGACTGGAGTCGACCCGAGTTGGATGGGCTGGCGGCCTGGGTCGTCGAGTGGACCCAGGTCATCTACCTCGGCGAGGAAGAGTGGCCCTGGCCCAACCAGCCGCCTGGCTCAATTGTCTGGGGCTTTGTCCCCGAGACGGGCCAGGGTAACGAAGGCAGCTACCTGCCTCCGGAGGGCATGGGATGAGCTATGCAACCGCTCAGCACGACCGCATGCTCGCTGATGTAGTGCTTCCCTGCGTAGTCGTCGCGGTCGACCTGGCCGCCGCCCGTGTGCGGGTTTCCGATGGCGGCGACTGGACCAGTGCGTGGGTGCGCTGGCATTCGCTGGCAGCCGGCAAGGCCCGGCACTGGCGCTCGCCGAGCCTCGGTGAGCAGGGCGCGCTGGTCAGTCCCAGCGGCAATCCCGCGCAGGGCACCTTCGTGCCGGGCTTGTTTGGCAATGCCGGTGCGCCCCCGGACAACCGCGACCACGTCGAGGTGTGGCGCTTCGACGACGGCGGCGAGCTGGTCTACGACTGGCAGGCCAAGAGCTACACCATTCAATTGCCGAGCGGCACGGTCACCGTTCAGGTCGGCGCTTCGCGGGCAGTGCTGACGGACGATGCCATCACGGCACAGTCCAGCAGCATCAGCGCCCAGGCCGACACGATCACCTTGACCGGCCGGGTCACGATCAACGGACCGCTCACCGTGACCGGCGACATCAACGGCGGTGGCCGGATCATCGACACGGCCGGCAACACGGCCAACCACAAACACTGACCAGCCCGCCCAGCGCGGGCTTTTTCATGCCTGGAGGATCCATGGCCAAGACGCCGAAAGACACTGAAGAAGGCGCCGAGCCTTCTATCCCGGTGGTGGAGACCATCACCTTTGTTGACCAGGTCTACACCCATCGCAAGCTGTTCTTGCCCAGCTGGGCAGAGCTGGTGGTGGTACGGGGCACCATTGAAGTGAAGAGCGACAACACCTTGGTGCTGGAGTACCTGCGCAACCGGCCTGACTTCAAAGAGCAAGGGGCCTGACCATGAACGGTATGGACCGCCGCACGGGGCAGCTGGTCACCGGCCTGTCGCACCTGCGGCAGTCTGTCGAGGACATCCTGGGCACCCCAATAGGCAGCCGTCGAATGCGGCCCGAGTACGGCAGTCAGCTGCGCCGCTATGTCGACTTGCCGGTCAATGAGGGGTGGAAGAGTGCGGTACAGGCGGAGGTCGCCCGTGCCTTGGGGCGCTGGGAGCCTCGGTTGAAGCTGAAGCGTGTGCGGGTTCTGTCCGTTGTTGACGGCATGGTCACCATGCAGCTGACCGGGCAGTACCTGGGCGATAGCGCGGTGGTGGAGGTGAGTGTATGAGTACGGTTGATTTATCCCTGCTCCCGGCGCCTCGGGTGCTGGAAAGCTTGGACTTCGAAGACGTGTACGGCGACGAGCTGGCCCGCTTCCGTGAGTACATGGGCGACAAGTGGGATGCATTGCTGGAGAGCGACCCGATCACCAAGCTGCTAGAGCTGGGGGCGTATCGCCGGCTGCAGAACCGGGGGCGGGTCAATGACGCGGCGAAGGCGTTGCTGCTGGCTTACGCGGTGGGTTCTGATCTGGACCATCTAGCGGCCAACGTCAGCCTGCGGCGCTTGGTGGTACGGGCTGAGGATCTCAGCGCGGTACCTCCTGTGGAGGAAGTGCTGGAGGCGGACGATGCGCTACGTGAGCGGGTGCAGCTGGTCTACGAAGGGTTGACCACTGCCGGCCCCCGCAACAGCTACATCCTGCACGCACGCAATGCGTCGGGGCAGGTAGCCGACGCGACGGCGGAAAGCCCGGCCCCGGCCGAAGTGGTGGTAACGGTGCTGTCCCTGGAGGGCGATGGACTGGCCTCACCGGAGCTGCTGGAAACGGTGCGGCAGCACCTGAACGATGACGACGTGCGCCCGGTGGCTGACCGCCTCACCGTGCAGACCGCCGAGATCCTGCCCTACAGCATCGAAGCCGTGGTGTACATGGCCGGTACCGGGCCGGAGAACGAAGCCATTCTGGCGGAGTGCAAGCGCCGGCTGGAGGCGTGGGTCAATCCCCGTCGCCGATTGGGCGTCGAGGTCGCCCGTTCGGGCATCGATGCCCAGCTGCACATCGGCGGCGTCATGCGTGTCGAGCTGGTGGGTTGGCAGGACATCCGCCCGACCAAGGCCCAGGCGGCCTGGTGCGAGGACGTGATCGTGACGCGGGGTGGCTGACATGAACAGCCTGCTGCCGCTGAACAGCACTCAGCTTGAGCGGGCCGTCGAGTACGCCACGGACGAAGTGACCGAGGTTCCGCTGCGCACGTTGTACAACCCCGACGCCTGCCCGGCGCACCTGCTTCACCAGCTGGCCTGGGCCTGGTCTGTAGACCGCTGGGACGATACCTGGTCGGAAGCGGTCAAGCGCTCGGTGATCCGCTCGGCGTTCTACATCCATGCACACAAAGGGACCATCGGCGCCTTGCGCCGAGTGGTGGAGCCATTCGGCTACCTGATCGAGGTGGTCGAGTGGTTCGAGCTGCAGCCGAAGGGGGTGCGCGGCACTTTCGCGCTGAAGGTTGGCGTCTCGAACGGTGGGATCAGTGAAGAGACATACCGCGAGTTGTCGGCGCTGCTCGATGACGCGCGGCCGGTGAGCCGGCCCATGGTCGGCCTTGAGATCAGTCTGGAAAGCCTAGGCGGGTTCTACATCGGTGGCTCGGTGAGCGACGGCGACGTGCTCGACGTGTACCCACCCATCCCCCGCGACATCGAGGTCGCCGGCCAGATTGGTCGTGGCGGCCGTGAACACACAATAGACACCCTGGACATTGCACATGGTTGACCAGAATTCCCAGTTTTACGCCATCCTCACGAACGTGGGCGCGGCGAAGCAGGCTAACGCCGACGCCATGGGCATCCCGTGGAAGATTACCCAGATGGGCGTGGGCGACGCCAATGGCGCCGACCCTACACCCAATGCTACCCAAACCGCCCTGCTCAACGAGTGGCGCCGGGCGCCGCTGAATCAGCTGAAGGTGGACGACAAGGACAGCGCGATCATCGTCGCCGAGCAGGTCATTCCGGCCGAAGTCGGCGGTCACTGGATCCGCGAGATCGGCCTGTACGATGCTGACGGCGACTTGGTGGCTGTGGCCAATTGTGCGCCGACCTACAAGCCGTTGCTGAACCAGGGATCGGGGCGCACGCAGGTAGTGCGCATGAGCCTGGTGGTCAGCAGCTCCAGCAATGTACAGCTGAAGATTGACCCGAGCGTCGTCCTCGCCACCCGCGAGTTTGTGACCGAAGAACTGGCGCGGCAGGACTTCAAGCATTCGGTGCTCGCCGCGACCACAGCTCCCATCGGCCTGAGCGGTTTGCAGACGGTGGACGGGGTGGCGCTGCAGGCGGGCCACCGGGTGCTGGTCAAGGACCAAGCGGCCGGCAAGGACAACGGCCTGTACCTGGTCGCGGCCGGGGCCTGGGTGCGCAGCGCTGATGCGGACAGCAGCGCCAGGGTAACGCCGGGGCTGTTGGTCCTGGTCGAGCGTGGCAGCGTCAATGGCGACAGCGCCTGGCAGTTGGTCACCGACGCACCGATCACTCTGGGTGTCACGGGCTTGGCGTTTGAAATGGCGTTTGGCCGAACTGGGGTGGCGGCGGGCACGTACCGGAGCGTCACGGTCGACAAGTACGGCCGCGTCGTTGCCGCGACCAACCCGACAACGGTCGCCGGCTACGGCCTGACTGACGTGTACACCAAGACCGAAATGAATGTGGCGCTCTCGGCCAAGGCGCCGCTGGATAGCCCAGTGTTCACGGGGGTGCCCCTTGTGCCATCGGCGGCCAAGGGCAACAGCTCGCTGCAGGCGGCCAACACGGCGTTTGTACAAGGCGAAATCACCAGCCTGATTAACGGGTCGCCGGGTGCGCTGGACACGCTGAAAGAGCTGGCTGACGCCCTGGGCAACGACCCCAACTTTGCGACCACCGTGATCAACGGCCTGGGCGCCAAGGCCGACAAGGCCACTACCCTGGCCGGCTATGGCATTACCGATGACGTGCAGATACGGGGGCAGAAGCTGGTCGGGTCGTTCACCGTGGAATGCCTGGATATCACCGAGACGGTGGGTGCCACGGGGATCTTGATCAGAACCCAGATTCCGGCCGTCGATGGGATCATGCCGACGCTGACGATCAAGGGGGCGCTGAGCGGCTATACCAGCCCGTTCGAGGCTAAGCTGTGCTGGTACTACTTCAATAACGCGATCTACCAGCCGCAGGTGCTGGTCAGCGGGGTTAGCGTCGGCCTCGACACCCTGTTCAATGTCCATCTCAGTGTCAGCGGTGGCTTGATCAACATCCGCCTGGACTTCGGTATCAGCGTGTACTTGCCGCGACTCACGGTGACGGCGATCAAGGACCGTAGCTATGGTGGCAGCCTGGCGCATTACCTGGGCTGGACCAGCACGATTTACAGCGCCGCTATCGCGGGCGAGGTCGCGGCATACCGGGTGGCGGCGGTTACAACGGCGAACATCACCAGCGCGGCCTTTGGCCTGGCGAAAACCGGCCAGTTGCCGATGGTCAATGTCACCGGTCTGGTCGACGCGCTGGGCGGGAAAACGCCTTACGGCCACGGGCACGCCATCGCGGATGTTGGCGGCTTGCAGGCGGCGTTGCGCGCTGCGTCGGGCCTGGCGCAAGGTCCGGTTGACCAAGACCCGAACTTGGCGGTTACCCAGGTGATCCTCACGGACCACCCGAATGTGCCGGTGCCTGGGTTTTACTGGCACATCACTACGACGTTCTACAACAACATCGTCTCGGACGGGAACCGCTCGCAGCTCGCTATCCAGTACAACGGCGGCAGTGCCGTCTATGTGCGCAGTGTCTACACCACGGCGGGCGGCTGGACGAAGTGGCGGCGGCTGGATAATCAGGTGCCGGCAGGAACGATTGTGTATTTCCCCGGCTACCTGCCGCCGCCTGGCTACCTCAAGGCCAACGGTGCCCAAGTGAGCCGCACGACCTACGCGGAGTTGTTCGCGGCGATCAGCACGTTTGGCGGGGCGGGCGACGGAAGCACGACGTTCAACGTGCCGGACCTGCGCGGCGAGTTCATTCGGGGCTATGACGATGGTCGGGGGGTGGACGCCAACCGCGCGCTGGGCTCGATCCAGTACAGCCAGAACTTGAGCCACACGCACATCGGTGTCACCGACACGATTGGCTCACACAGCCACGCCGTGAGTGGGCCGACCAACACCACCGGCTCGCACACTCACAACATCAACATGGGCGGCAATGACGTGGCCGGTTACCGGCCGGCAATTACCGCGCCCGGCGCCGACGGGATCATGACGGCGGGGGCCATTTCGGCCGCTGGCGACCACGCGCACTGGTTCTCGGCCACGTCGGATGTCAACGGTGCCCACGCGCACAACCTGTCGATCTACGCGGACGGCGGCAACGAGTCGCGGCCGCGCAACATGGCCTTGCTTGCCTGTATCAAATACTGAGGATTGATGATGACTGCACCTGCGATTTACCACGCCCACCCCGTGACGGGGGAGTTCTTGGGGAAGGGGGTGGCGGATCCTGATCCGCTGGACCCGGACAACTGGCTAGTCCCGGGGTTCGCCTACAGGGATGCGCCGCCCAAGGTGCCGGCGCAGCACGCGGCTCGTCGCACGAACGACCGCAGCGCCTGGGAGCTCATCGAGGATTACCGGGGCACGGTCTACAACACCGACACGGGCCAGCCCGAGGTCTACGCCCAGCTGGGCGCACTGCCGGCCGGCCTGGCCCCCAGCCCCCGACCGAGTGCGTACCACTGCTGGAGCGGCACGGGCTGGGTGCTGGACGAGCCGGCCCAGCGCGAGGGCATGCGCCTGGAGGTGCTGATCCAGCGCGATGAGCGCTTGCTGGCTGCTGGCCTGCGCATTGCCCCGCTGCAAGACGCGGTAGACCTAGGGCGCGCCTCGGACGAGGAACAAGCCTTGTTAATGGCCTGGAAGGCCTATCGCGTCGAGCTGGGACGCATCGAGCTGCAAAGCGGCTTCCCGCTCGGGGTTGAATGGCCGCCCGCCCCGGGCGCGGCCCTACCGATCACCTGACGCCCCGCCTGCTGGGGCGTTTTCTTTTCTGCTGTATCACGGCCCCGCTGGGGCCTTTTCCCTTGGAGAGCTTATGAGCGGTTTCTTTCACGGCGTTACCGTAACGAACGTCGACACCGGCACGCGCAACGTTGCCTTGCCGTCGTCCTCGATCATCGGTCTGGTCGACACCTTCACGCCTGGGCCAACCGCCACGGCCAAGGTCAATGACCTGGTGCTGATCACCAACGAGCGCGAGGCAGTAGCGGCCTTTGGTCCCAGCGCGGCGATCACCCAGGCCTGCCGCGCGATCTACGCCCGCGCGAAGGCGGTCATTGTTGCCTGCGGTGTGGCCAAGCTGGATGCCCCGGCCGAGCAGGTGTCGGCGATCATCGGCGGCGTGTTAGCGGACGGTAAGCGCACCGGCCTGCAGGCGCTGCTCGATGGCAAGAGCCGTTTCAATGCACAGCCCCGCCTGCTGGTGACGCCCAAGCACAGTGCGACCCAGGCCGTGGGTACCGCCCTGGTGGCGTTGGCCGACAAGCTGCGCGGCATCGCGATCATCGACGGCCCAAACACCACCGATGAGGCAGCCATCGCTTACGCCGGAGAGTTCGGTGCCAAGCGTGCCTTCCTTGTCGATCCGGGTGTGCGGCTATGGGACACCGAGGCCAGCACGACGGTCACCGCCCCAAGCTCGGCCTGGGTAGCCGGCCTGTTCGCGTGGACCGACCGCGAGTACGGCTTCTGGGCGTCGCCGTCGAACAAGGAGTTCGTCGGCATCACCGGCACCTCGCGCCCGGTCGAGTTCCTCGACGGCGACGAAACCTGCCGGGCGAACCTGCTGAATAACGCCAACGTGACCACCATCATTCGTGACGACGGGTATCGCCTGTGGGGCAACCGCACGCTGTCCAGCGATCCGAAGTGGGCCTTCGTCACCCGCGTGCGGACCATGGACATCGTCATGGACGCGATCCTGTACGGCCACAAGTGGGCCGTGGACCGCTCGATCACCGCCACCTACGTCAAGGACGTGACCGAAGGCCTGCAGGCGTTCATGCGCGACCTGAAGAACCAGGGCGCGATCATCAACTTCGAAGTCTACGCCGACCCGGTACTCAATACGGCCAGCCAGCTGGAGCAAGGCAAGGTGTACTGGAACATCCGCTTCACCGACGTGCCACCGGCCGAAAACCCCAACTTCCGCGTCGAGGTCACCAACCAGTGGTTGGCCGAAGTCCTCGACCCCGCTGCTTAAGGAGCCCATCGCATGGCAATGATTCCCCAAACACTGGCCAACCTGAACCTGTTCGTCGACGGCGTCAGCTTTCAGGGTGACGTGCCCAGCCTGACCCTGCCCAAGCTCACCCTGAAAATGGAAGAGCACCGGGTAGGTGGCATGGACCTGCCGATCGAGATGGACCAGGGCATGGAGAAACAAGAGGCGGGCTTCACCACCACCGGGGTGCGCCGCGAGTCGCTGAAGTTCTTCGGCCTGGGCGACGGTACCGCGTTCAACGGGACGTTCCGGGGCGCCTTCAAAGGGCTGAAGGGCCAGATCACCCCCGTGGTGGTCACCCTGCGCGGCACTCTCAAGGAGGTCGACCTGGGCGACTGGAAGCCCGGCGACAAGGCCGAGATCAAGCACAACATCGCGGTCACCTATTACAAGCTCGAACTGGATGGCCGCCTGATCTACGAGATCGATGCCCTCGGCATGAAGCGCGTCATCGATGGCGTCGACCAGCTCGCCGAACAGCGTCAGGCCCTCGGCCTGTAATCCCCCTCCATCACTCGAAAGGACACACAACCCATGAGCAAGAAAACCCCTGCGTACCTGAGCCTGGAAGCCGACCGCGTCAGCGTAAAGCTGAGCCGTCCGAGCGAATGCAATGGCGTTCAAGTCGACACGATCACCTTGCGCGCACCGACTGTGCGCGACATCCGCGGTGCTCAGCAGACGGGCAGTGGCGACGATGAGCAACGCGAACTGAACCTGTTCGCCTCGCTGGCCGAGATCGGCGTGAAGGATCTCGAAGGGCTGACCCTCAAGGATTACACCCGCCTGCAGGCCGGCTATTTTCGTCTGGTGCAAGACGACGAACTTTGACCCTCACAACCAGAAACGGCTAGCCAGAAGGCTGGCCGTCGAGCTGGGATTCTCGGCGCAGGAGATCTCGGCGATGTCCTGGGTCGATATGGTCTGGTGGCTCACGGACTGAGCCCGAAGGAGGGTAGAGCATGGCAAAGCTGGCGATAGCGCTGGAGATTGGCGGCGCCGTGGCAGCATCGCTCGGTGCGGCGTTCGGCACGGCCAAGGGGCATATCAAGAAACTTGAGGATACGGGCAGCCGTGCGAAGGTGTTGAAGAACACCATCGGCGAGACGATCAAGCTCAGGGACGAGTGGAAGAAGGCGCATGACAGTGGGTCGGCTGCAGCTGCTGGCCTGCTGCGCAAGCTCGACGGCAACCTCAGCGCGCTGAAGAAGCAGGGCGTTGAGGTTGGGCGCCTGGCGAAGGAGTACCAGCGCCTCGGCCGTGAAGCGAAAGCTGCAGATCTGCAGCAGAAAGGTCGGCAGCAGATCGATGCGGGCAAGTCGTCGCTCAAGTCCAGCGTCGGCGCGGCGGTCGTTGGCGTGGGCGCTGCGGCGATCCCGACGAAAATCAGTGCGGATTATCAAGCGATCATCCGCGACATTGCGATCAAGTCCAACATCGTCAACAAGCCCGAAGAGGCCCAGCTGAGCCGGACAGTAATCGACACTGCGCGGGAAACCGGCATGTCGCGCAATGACGTCGCTGACCTGGTCAACCAGCTGGTCGGCGCCGGTATGGAAGTAGAGAAGGCGCTGGCCTACGCACCCACGGCGGCGAAGTTCGCGATCGGCCAGGGCTCCTCGGGCGTCGATACAGCGGCAATGATTCAAGCGCTGCAGCAGAACGCCAAGATCACGGATCCGAAGGTCATGCAGCAAGCCCTGGAGGCGATTGCATACCAGGGGCAAGCGGGCAGCTTCGAGGCGGCCGACATGGCCAAGTGGTTCCCGCAACTGCTGGCCGGCATGGAGAAGGGCGGCGTTACCGGTTTGGATGCGGTCACGTCGCTCGGGGCGATGCTGCAAGTGCAGATGAAGACTGCCGGCAGTTCCGACGAGGCGGCCAACAACTTCAAGAACTGGATGGAGAAGATCGGCGCGGGCGACATCCAGAAGAACTATGAGAAGGTCGGGATCGACTATCAGAAGTCGCTGAACACGGGTCTGCAGAAGGGCATGAACGTCTTCGAGGCATCGATGGGTTTGGCGATGCAGTACGTCGAGAAAACGGACCCGAAGAAAGCCCTGGCAATGAAGGAGGCGCAGGCCAAGATCGACAAGGAAGTCGATCCGCAGAAAGCCACGGCCGCGCTGGAAGCCCTGGAGCGAAGCCTGCGAACTGGCGATGTGTTCGCGGACATGCAGGTCAAGGCGGCGCTGACCGCCTACGCGCAGAACCGGGGCCTGTACGCCACGTTGAAGGCCGACTCGGCCGATGCGAAAAAGGTGGCGGGCATCCTCGACAAGAACCTGGCTGAGCGGCGTGAAACATCTAAGCAGCGCTGGACCGAGGCGGGGCAGTCGGTTGATGACGCGATGCGAAGCGTGGGGGACGCGATCCGCCCGATCACTGACCAGGTGGCGCAGGGCATCAGTCGCGTGGCTCAGGAGTTCACGCGGTTGTCCGATGGGTCGCAGACAGTCGTTGCCGGGGCGGTTGCGCTGGGTGGCGCTCTGCTTGGGCTGAAGACGGCGTTCGGCGCGTTCAAACTTGGCAAGGGCATGCTGAATCTCCTGCGGGGCAATCGGCTCGCTCGGGGTGGCTCGGGTGAAGTGCAGAAGGTCTTCGTCACAAACTCGGATGGCAAGGGGGATGGTGACGGCGACGGCGAAGAGGGCGGCCGCAACAAGTTCATCAGCCTGCTGCAGAAGGGGGTGAAGGTCGCGACCGGTCGGAAAGACGGTGAGGCGGGCGACGGAGACGGTGATGGGGAAGGCTCGGCCAGCGGCCCTGGTGCTGTTGATGTTGGCCTGTCGCTGCTTGACCTGTTCCGCTCTGAGAAGGGGGAAGGGGATGATGAGAGCTCGGAGCCGCAGAAGGTCTTCGTCGTCAACTCGGCCGACTTCGGTGGTGCTGGTGGCGGTGAAGGGGACAGGCGTCGCCGACGTGGCGGCCGTCGTGGTCGCCGGGGCGGCGCTGGTGGTGGCCCGGGCGGGCGTGGTGGTTCTGGCAGTCGCGGCGCGGGTGGTGGCCGACGAGCTGCTCCCCCGCCGCCCCCGGTGCCGCCCACGCCGCCCCGGCCTCCTGGGCGCGTTGCCTCGATCTTGGGACGTGTGTCTTCGCTTGTGCCGTCGGCGGGCGAGGCCGGCTTGCTGGGCAAGACCGTAGGCCTGGTGGGCAAGGTGGCGAAGCGCTTGCCTGGTGGCAATGTGGCCGACGCGGCATTCAAGGTCTTCGAAACCGCGACGACAGCGCAGACGCAAGACGAGAAGGCAGAAGGTTATGGGCAGGCCGCAGGCGGCTTAGCCGGGTCGATGGCGGGTGCAGCAGCCGGCGCGGCTATCGGTTCAGTTGTTCCGATCATTGGTACCGCCATCGGCGGCCTGATCGGGGGCGTGCTCGGTGGTATCGGTGGTGAGGAGCTGGGGGGCTTTCTCGGTCTCAAGATGTTCGGAAGTGGCGATGAGGCGGACAAGACCGGCCAGGACAAGGCTGCGTCGCCGGGTGATGTTGCCCGCTCGATTGCTGCAGCCGCACCGGCACCGACAGCGCCTGTCGTCGCCCAGGCGCTGGAGCAGGCGAAGCCCAGTGGCGGGGCAGGCAAGGTCGACCAGTCCTTCGCATTCTCACCGACCAACACGTACACGATCCAGGGCGATGTGAAGGATCCGGCCCAGCTGGCCCGCGATCTGGAACCGTTCCAGCGGGCTCAGTTCGATTCCTGGTGGCGAGAGATGTCCGCTCGTCAGTCCAACGCCCAGCTCTTCGATGAGGCTCACGTTTAAGGAGGTGTCATGGGCTACATGGAGTCCATGCAGTCGACGCTCTCGTCGTTGATTGCAGCGGGGGAGGCTGGCCGTACCAGCCTCGACGGCATGCTAGGGCCTTTGACGGGGGCGGTCAGTGACATGACCGGGGCGGCCAGCGAGTTGCAAGGGCTGCCTTTCATTGGACCGGTCATCGGCGCGAAGCTGCAGCGGACGATGCGGGCGATCAGCACCGCGCAGTCGACCGTGGGGCAGGTGGCGTCGACTTACGGCCAGGTGGTCAGTGGCGCTTCGGCCGTGCAGGAGCGACTGGGTTCGCTGAAGGAACAGGCGGGCAAGGCGTCAGCGGCGATCAACCGCATCGCGGGGCAGGGAAGCCCAGCACTGCCCAGCATCCTGGCCACCAGCAAGGCCGGAATGACACCGGCTTCGGAGGCGGTTCAGCCTCTCCCGCACCTGCTGGTCCTGCAGCCGCTCGATCCGAGCCTGCCGCCGTACTACTTCAACCTCAACACGGCCGCGTTCGATGAGCTGCGGCGGCAGACCTCGGCACGCTGGGCGGCGCAGGAGCGGCTGACCCGCGACATTGGGCAGCAGGCGGTCGGCCACGGTGAAGACAAGCTGAGCCTCAAGGGTGCGATCTACCCGTCGTTCAAGGGCGGAATCAAGCAGCTCGATGCGTTGCGCTCGATCATCCGTCAGCTGCGGCCGGTGACGCTGATTACCGGCTATGGCGACGTGCTAGGTACCTGGTGCCTGGTCAGCGTCGACGAAGAGCAGGGCGCGCTATTGGGCGGCGGCATTCCGCGCAAACAAGGGTTTTCACTGGAGTTCGTGAAGTATGGCGAAGACATGCAGAACGTCTGAAGGGGACCTGCTCGACACGCTGTGTTACCAGCACTACGGCCACCTCAACGGTACCGTCGAGCTGGTCATGCGGACCAATCAGGGGCTGGCCGATCAGGTGCAGCCCTACCGCGCGGGGATCCTGATTCACCTGCCCGACTTGCCGGCGCCGTCGATCGAGACGGTGCTGCTTTGGGATTGACCTCATCCACCCCTAAGCCCCGCCCTGTGCGGGGCTTCTTCATTCTGGAGGGCGCATGCAGCCTACGTTTCGCATCGTCGCTGATGGCAAGGACATCACGGCGCTGATCAATGACCGGCTCCTGATGCTGAGCATCACGGACAAGCCCGGCATGGACTCCGATGAGTTCGAGCTACGTATCGATGACCGGGATGCCGCCGTGGCATTGCCCGGGCGGGGCGCTGGTATCGAGGTCTTTCTGGGTTATGTCGGTCACGCTCTGGCCCGCCTGGGCCGGTACACCGTCGACGAGATCGAGGTGTCTGGCCCGCCCCGGACGATTGTCATCCGAGGCAAGGCCAGTGACATGCGCGGTACCGGCAAGACCACGCGCAGCGGCAGTTGGGAGGGCGTGCCGCTTGCGCAGATCGTGCGTGACATCGCCGCCCGTAACGGTTGGGCGCCCGTCTGCCCGGTGCAAACGAAGGTGGATCGCGTCGACCAGCGCAACGAGTCGGACTTCAACTTCATCACGCGCCTGGCCAAACAGTACGACTGCACGGCCAAGGTCGGCGACGGCAAGCTGCTGGTCATGCCGCGTGAGGGCAGCGTCAGTGCCAGCGGCAAGGCCTTCGGCGTGATCACCGTCACGCCGGCCGACGTCAGCCGCTGGCAGTTCCGGCTCGGCGACCGCAGTGCGCAGAAGGCGGTGAAGACCACGCATCAAGACAAGAAGACGGGAAAGCTGGCGGTGATCGAACTGAACAACGACGACGCCCCGAGCAACCTCCCTGCGGTCCACACCGACCGCCACATCTACCCCGACAAGACCGCTGCCGAGCAGGCCGCCAAGGCCAAGTTGGCGGCCTTCAACCGCAGCACTGCCGGCGTGCGCCTGCAGATGATCGGGCGCACCGACCTGTTCGCCGAGCGCGTCGTCAACGCCCAGGGCTTCAAGCTCGGCCTGGATGGTGAGTACCTGGTCGACAGTGTCGAGCATACCTTCGACGCCTCGGGCTGGGTGACGGCGGTCGAGTGCAACGGTGGCAAGAAGGGCAAGGCGAAGGCCAAAGGCAAGAAAAAGAAAGCTGACAAGCCACTCAAGGTGGTCGACGTGAAACCGGCCTGATCGGCCATTACAGGAGATACAAGATGACTGTCACCCTCAAGCAGCTGCAGCTGATCCTCCCCAACGCCGGCACACAAGCCGGCGTTTTTCTTCCCGCGTTGAACGTGGCGATGGTGAAGTGGGGCATCGTGACCCCGCTGCGCAAGCGTGCGTGGTTGGCCCAGGTTGGTCATGAGTCTGGCCAGTTGCGTTACGTCCGCGAGCTGGGCGGCGCCCAATACCTCTCCAAGTACGACACCGGCAAGCTGGCTGCGCGCCTGGGCAACACGCCCGAGGCCGACGGTGATGGCCAGCGGTATTGCGGTCGGGGCCTGATTCAGGTCACCGGGCATGACAACTACGCACGCTGTGGCGAGGCGCTCGGCCTGGACCTGCTCACGCACCCTGAGCTGCTCGAACGGCCAGAGCATGCCGCAGATTCGGCCGGCTGGTTCTGGCATCAGGCGGGCCTCAACGCACTGGCGGACAAAGGGGTGTCGGCATTCGAGACTATCACCCGCCGTATCAATGGTGGCCTGAATGGCTTGGATGATCGCCTGGCGATGTACAAGCGCGCCGAGCAGGTGCTGATCTGATGGCGGCCGGCTGGAGGTTTTACCTGTTGGCCCTGGTGCTGGGCGCGGCCGGGGGCGCTCGTATTGCTTGGTTGTGGCAGGCCGACGAGCTGGATAGGCAGGCAGTGCGGTACCAGCAGAAGCTGACCGAGAAGGACCTGGTGCATGGCCGTGAGCGTGAGGCGGCGGCCGTAGCGGTGCTCGAGCAGAAGGCGATCGAACAGGCCCAGCGGCGCGACCTCGAGGATCGCTTGCAGGCACAAGACAAGACTCACTGGAAGGAGATGAACGATGTACTACAAGCTCAGGCTCGCCTGCGCGACCGGCTGGCTACTGCTGATCTGCGGTTGTCAGTCCTGGTCGACGCCGGAACCGTTGCCGCCTCGGGTGGTGACGGTGGGGTGCGAACGCCTGCCGGCGCCGGAGGTCTGGTGGATGGAGCCGTACGCGCCCAGCTTGACCCAACGCATGCTCGGCGAATTGTCGCCATCACCGACGAGGGCGATCGAGCAGTGATCGCGCTGCAGGCCTGCCAGGCCTACGTGCGTGAAGTGACCCGCTAGTAAAGAGGCGAGCCGGGAGGATGCGTCAACATCCAGCCCGGCCCGCCGAACCCGCAGACCCTTCCTGCAAGTCCAGCCGCAGCCCCGGTCTAATTGCTCAACGATCTCAACGGCTTCTTAGCGGCGCTTTAACGTGTGGTGCAAGACCACCTTGAGGAATTCGTCCGCCAGTTCAAGGGGACGCTCAGCCCTCGGAAGATTTTCCATTGGCGAAGATGACTCGCCTTTAGACGCTGACCGACATCTAGCGCGCCGACCTATTCTTTTACCTGCAGCAGCATGCCTTCAGCGGCAAGGTCACTGGGCAAAAGTTCGGTGCCGTCGACACGGGACCGTCTGTCAACCTACTGCGCATTGAAGATAACCTTCCGGTCGCATGGCAGCGTCTCGCCGGCCCCTACGCCGAAAATTTCTCCTGGCTCAATTGCTCTGAGCGCTACGATCAAGAGCCTGCGTTCCTTGTTATGCAAAACCTCACTATTCTATAAAAAAAAACGATTTCTATGGAAAGGCATTAACCTGTTTTTTTTGCTTAAATTCAGGCTGGGTTGTAGGTGATGATTAAATTGCTCGGCGCCTGTCCTTGAGGGATATGGTCAAGTCGCCCTATTTTTATGTGTGTTTAGATGTGGTGGTGTTTGTGCGAAACCTTGTTTTTTAGAGGGTTGGCCAGACTGTAGGTCTAGCTCTGGGAGTAAAGGTTGTGGTGCGACTTTGCTTCGAAAAAGTCTTCCTGGTGAAGGGTTAAGCTGCGACTTTCTAGATTTGAGAAGGCGGAGTGCGCAAGGGGTAAGAGGTCTAATTTTATTGCAAAGCAGTAGGGGCGGGCGTGGGGGTGTTTTGTGCGGTAACATGATGGTCTTGCAAGAAGTTGTTGGGATTTTATTATTATATGTAGTGCCGTGAAAAAGTCTGGGGTATGTTTATGGTTAATAGGGCAAGTCTTTCATTGCAGCATAGAATTTTCGATGTCAATAAAAGCGCGCAGGAATCTGGCGGCGAAGGAAAAAGCACCTACGACAAGATGGTGACGACCTTCAGTTATGTTAAGAATAATTCTTCTGCGGACGTCGTAACAATTGTTGCTAATGCAAATGCTCAGTCGTCGCGCCGCGAAGATATTGAGGTGCGTGTTAATGGAGAGCTTAAGGTTTTTGAGGATGATCGGGCTCGCGATATTTTATGCATGAACAATAGCTTTGAGGATTTTCCTAGTGTAGCAATGGGGCATCTATATAGGATCGCTGGGAAGTCGATCCTAAGCGATAGGTGCATCACCCCGTACGCAGAATTTAGAATCCCCGACTGTGAAGAAAATGAGCGTAAAAATCAGCTTTCAAGTCGTTTGCTTTCAGAAAGCATCTTGCATGCACTTGAAACTAATCCAGATTTGAAAAATATTCTCGTTCCTGTTCATTATTGCGGTCACTGGAATTTATCTATAATCAATAAGCTCAATGACTCTGATGAGTGGCGCCTGATCACCTGCGAAACCCTTTCGTATGCGAAAATGGTAAAGTGCGATCCGCTTGCTAGCATCGGGCTTGTTTTGGAAGGCGTTCCTGAACTCGTTTTTGAAAGTGCTCATAAGGCGCTGCAAACAAAGCTTAAGCCTGGCTTTAATTATATGGAATTCAAGCAGTACGGGGATAAAGGATGCGGCTTCACTACGAGCATTTTTGCGGAGGCAATTCTTAAGGGGGACGTTTCAATCGATGATGAAATGATCTACTCCGACAAGGATTGGAGTGTGGCTACGTATACTGATGTTACAAAGGTGCTGCTGCGGCAACTAAGCGAGGTTCAGGAGAGGATTCAGGATATTCAGTTTGGTGGCGGGCATTCTGAAGATTTGGAGTTGCTAAACTCTAAGGCTGCTGATTTATTGTCTAACATTGAAATCCTCGAAGCTGCCGGTGGGGATGTTGTGCTGGAGAATAATAGAAGTCTTTCTAGTAGCATTGAGCTTGAGGCGCTGAGGCGAGTGCAGCTTGCATTCAAGTTTGAAAAAACACATAAAGAATCCGTTGCCGCAACAATTGGTGTGCTTGGCGGTGTTAAGGTGTAATTTCTATGGTTGCTTGATTAACCAACTGCGAAATGGCATGGCCTGCACGCTGCAGGTTCTGGCCCGGCCGCCCGATGAAGCATCGAAGGCAGTGGGCAGCGTTGTTGACTCAAGCCCGTAGGCGTTCGATCCCAATCGAGATTGCTTCAGTGTGGGTGTCCAGCGTCATCAGGGCTACCATGACGTTGTCGTGGATGTGGATCGAGCCACGTTGACTAATCCAGAGGGACAGCTCTTCTAGTGCTGCTCTGATGGCAGTTTGGTTGAGTAGCAGCAGCTCCAGGGTGTCTGCCGTGATTGCGGCTTTCTCATCCATGACGGACTCCTAGTACCGTAGATATTGTTAGGGCAAATTTAGGGCAGATTCCGGGACGCTTGAGGCCGGAATGGGCCATTTGCTCAGGTGAGGATAGCCGTTTTTACTGGCCTATGGTGGCCTGCCGAGCATGTCGGGCGGGTTCAAATCCCTATCCATAATCGGGTGGTATGCATTGCAATGCTGACTCGACCTCTGTGGGTAGGTATAAGTCTTCCTTGGGGCAAAAATGGGGCAGACTAAGCGCCATTCTTTGCTCTTTAGGTATTTTGCAACTGATGAAAAAAGCGCTCAAGGCCCAAGTACACGGGGCTTGGGCGCTTTCTTCGTCAATACTCCGGCCCAATGAGGGGCGTTTTAGATCTCGCTTCTGCAAAGGCCCTCAGTCTTTTAGGCTAAGTCAGACAGCCTTTCCCTGAATTAGGTCCAGTGCATCGCGGTAGAGAAAAGGTACCCAGTAGGTGGGTTGATTTTTGTCGTTGCGAGCTTCAAAGAACCCGGCGGCTACAAGCTGATCTGCCACTGAAAGTGCTTTTTCGGGCTCGATACTCCATATGCGCGTTAAAGTATCTAATTTTTGCTCGGCCTTTTCGTTTTTGAGAAGCTCGGTGTAGTTCTTTAGATTTGGGTACTCAGCACATAAGGTTTGTCTATATCTAACTTCGGAAACCGACGATAGCGATTCTTTGAATACGGTTCTGTCAAACAGTATCTCTGCGTCTGGCTCCGGTTTGCCTTGTTCAATTTTTTTGATTTGGCTGGCGAGGAGGCACTCAAGCATATGGATGACTTCGCGAGGTGCTGTCTTTTTGGTTCCGTCTTGGACTCGCGAGATTATCCAGTCAAACGCGTCTGGGTTTTTCCCAGTGTCGACTTTGTCTGGGAATATTCTCTTAATTATTAACTCTTGTTTGGATATGTCGCTTATGACATCGCTTTTGGTTACTTGGAGATAGTCAAGCAAAGACTGGTTGTTGAGGAGTCGGCTTATAACTAAGTTGAGCAGGCCGTCACGATCCCACTCGATTGTGTCAGTCTTAATTACATGGCTTGCTTCCCTGAAACCACCCTCCGTGATGCGCTCCCATATATCTTTGCGAACAAAAATCTTGGCTTTTATGTGGGTATAAGGTTTTAGGTCCGCGTATACACGGAAAAGTGCCCTGAGAGCTGATTTTTCTAATTCCGGCGACGAGGAGAAAGAAACGTCAAGGCGATCAAAAAGGAGCCAGATAGATAGCTTTTCAGCACTCAGGCCTTCGTTAGCGAAGTTAAGTAAGTCGTTGACCGGGACGCTAGAAAGTTTGGCTCGGATATCTGATGGCCCGTAGGAGGCTTTCCTTGTTGCGCTAGGGGCACCAGACATAGGGTCTAGGGATAAAGTCCATTCAATGTCGGTGGGGTCCTTTTCGCCAAAGCTTCTAATGTAGTTGATTGCTCTGCTGAAGAGCGCGCCGAGTGTGAACGATTTTGGTAGTAAGCCTGCGGTTTCAAGTGCCTCGATTAGCTTACTTGAAACGCTGTTGGCTGTGCCGGTTTCACGCAGCTTGGCGGCTATCAGTTGAAGTATGTATAGCTTCCATATATAGGTCAGATCGGATTCGCTACACGAATCATTGTCAATGAGCTCTTGGAATGCAGATGCCCCTAGCGGGTTTTCAGCGGGGGTTAAAAGGATGCTTCTGCTTTTGAAATCGTCAGTGTTGTTGGTTAGCAAGGAATATAACGCGCTTTTCCCAGTTCCCTTGGCACCATAGATCACATCAATCTCACCATTGGATAATTTATTCCATTGCGAAGTCTTGATGAAGTAGTTGGCAAGTTCATTTTTTTCATCTTCAGCCACTCGGTGGCCTACGCGTATTGACGCTAAAAGATTCTTCTTGTTCAAAAGTCTTCGTCCATGTGAATTGTTAAGGGATGGCAAGCTTGATCGGTCTAACGTCCTAGAAACCTGTTATATTGTGCATCTTGCGTGAAGTGTCAAGCGCCTTCCATGCTATGCGGTCCCTGGTGGTCGCCATATCCTGGTGACCTGGTGGTATAGGGGCACAAAGCGACATCTGGAGAAGTCTGATTCCCGCTTGACGATGAGGTCTCAATCGAAAATCTGCGAGGGATTGGTACAAAATTGGTACGAGCTTACCGTGACTCTACTCTAAGCCAGTAATCTCAGTGGGTATTGGAAGAGTATGCCCAATCCATCATCGGCGCCACGCTGAAGCGGCGGGATGGTTCGGGGCGCATGGAGGAAGCGGCTTGAGATTGCATAAGTCTGGGGCACGAACTCAGCGAAGCCAGGCGGCGAGTCCCGCTGGCAGGCGATGGATAGGTTGATGGCCGCCAGTTTACCAAGCATGGCGGGATTCGTCCGGTCCGATTGGCGATTAAGGTGCTGGTCGGGGGTGAAGTGTTTTTGATCGTGTGTTGGCAGCCAGGTGCAGGGCGGTAGCCATGCACCGCATTCAAGATCGAGCGCCGCGCGGGCGGCGCTCGATCTCCCAGGCGCTGCAACCCTTTCGTCAAACACCTCGAAAGAACAACGCCTTAATGCTTCATCCCCAACTCCGCATCATCCATCAGCGCCTTGGCCAGCGCGCTCAGGTAATACGAC